>JAHEML010000546.1 GCA_024643705.1 Caldilineaceae bacterium
GCACTGGGCCAGCCGATCCTGGGCCGGGATGTGGACATCGGTCAGGGTGATGTTGGCCTGATGCACGGCCCGTTTGGCGATCTTTCCGGTGATGGCTTCGGCGTGAAAACCAGGCAGCTCCCGGGGGTTTTCCAGCACAAAGCCGCCGAAGCGCCCGCCCTGGTCTCGCGCCCAGATGATCAGAATATCGGCGATTGTGCCGTTGCCAATCCAGCGTTTTTGGCCGTTGAGCACCCAATAGTCGCCCACCCGTGTGGCCGTCGTCTCCACGTGGGATGCGTCGGATCCCCGCTCCGGTTCTGTCAGGCCAAAGGCACCGATTTTCTGCATGGCAACCATGCTGGGCAGCCAGCGCGCCTTCTGTTCCTCGGAACCCAGCAAGGAAATGGAGCCGATGGCAAGGCCGGAATGTACGCCGAACATGGTGCTCACCGAGCCATCCACCCGGCAGAGTTCGTATTTGACCAGTCCGCTGCTCACGTTGTCCAGCCCGGCACAGCCATAGCCGGTCAAAGTTCCGCCCACAATCGGCAAGGTTCCCAGGCCAAAGGCCAGCTCCCGGGCCATCTCTGCCCGTTCCCAATAGTCGTTGATGGCCGGGCGCACGGTGGTTTCCATGTACCCGCGCACCTGGTCTCGCAAGCTGCGCTGGGCCGGGGTGAGGAGATCGTCAAAGCGGAAGGGGTCGAAGTCGGGTGTGGACATGGGCTTTTCCTGATGTGATGGAACGCGGATCGAGCGGATAAGGGCTGATTTGGGTGATCTATTTTCTTTGCCGCCTCATTTCCGCCAGCAGCCGGACCATCCAGCGGCCATCTTCGATGCTGAGATGCACCGGCGGTGGCCCGGAATAGTCGGTGATCAGATCGTAGGCTCCCACGTCGTAGGCCCGGGTGAAGACGGCTCCCAAATCCAACACCACGTCTGGGTCTTCCGGGCGCAGGGGGATACGGCAGCGGGGCAGCCGCTCGCGCACACCGAAAGCATAATACTCGACCCTGTGTCGGCGGTTGCCCCTGGATGTGGCGACCACATAGCGGGAGGATGGCCCCTCCATATCGGGATTTGTGTGGGCCACCGATGAGGGCTGGCCGATGCTCAGCAGGTCGATTTCCACCAGATTGACCTGGGATTTGAGAATCTGCTCCTGTTTGCGGAGGTAGCGCTCCCGACCAGTGCGCACTTTGTTGTCCAGGCTAAGCACTTCGATGATTGTCACCAGATCGCCAGTCTCCCGGTAGATGATCTCGACAAAGGGGATGCGCACTTCGTCGTCCAGAAAGGTCGCCACAGTTGGCTCATCGGCCACTAGCCTACCCGCCACTTCGGGCAGAAAGGGCGCGCCCATGGGTGGTTCGACAATCATCACGTCGGGAATATAACCAGTGCCCAGGCCAGCCACTTCCACCCGCTCGCCAACACGAGCAACGTACTTAGGGCGCACTTGAGGTTGCAGCGCTTCTCGAACATGCGAAATGAGGGTGGAATGCAAATCGGGCCAGATGGACGAGTCTTCCAAATAGGGATCCATTCCGGGAAATGGGCTGGGCATAGGCTGCTCCTTCCTTCAATTTCTCTTCAATAATTTTTTCGACATCACATGGCAGAGAGCAAGATTCGAGGGGGTTGCTACGAGGAATTGTACACCCATTCAACGAGAATCAAAATCATTGCGCGGATCACCTAACGGGCAGGCCCCACCAGTGAGCAAATATCCCCGCCAACTTCTCCAACTCGGCAATTTCCACCCATTCCACCGCGCCGTGGGCCTGGTCAATCGACCCCGGCCCCAGCACGATGCGCTGTCGTGTCACGTCGCCGTAGGCCCAGGCGTTTGTGCCATAGGGGGCAACCGTGGGCGTTTGCCCGCTCCATGCGGCCATGCGGGTCACCAACCCGCTGTCGGCTGGCTGATAAAAGGCGGTGATCTGTCGCCAGATTTCTGTGGTGATGGGCAAGGGCGACGCGGCTTGGGCCAACGCGATCAGGCGTGCGGTCACTTCCAGCGGGTCTTCCCCGTCTACCACGCGCCGGTCGATCGCCACGGTGCAGCGATCCGGCACCACATTGCGCCCGTGGCCCCCGTGCATCATTGCGACTGTCAGTTGGGGGATGCCCAGCGCACGGGCCGGCAGGGTTTGCATCCGGTCGTGCTCGGCTTCCATTGCCAGGGCCACCCGCGCCCCGGCGGTGATTGCGTTGCGCCCTAAATGGGGCTGGGCCGAATGGGCCGTCAATCCGTGGGCGGTAAATTCCACGCGCACCAGCCCCTTGTGGCCGTGGACAGGTGTGCAGCCGGTCGGCTCGGCCACCACCAATTCGTCCAGCACCAGATTGCGCGCCCCCAGCCAATCGGCGAAACCAGGCGCGCCTGTGGCCCCGGTCTCTTCGTCCACCGTGGCGGCGATGAGCAAGTTGTCCTGCGGTTGGATGCCCGCGCTGTGCATGGCTTCCAGCAGAGCAAGAACGACAGCGAGAGATGCTTTGGTGTCCACCGCGCCCCGGCCATAGACCCGACCATGGGCCATGCGCCCGTCGAAAGGTGGATCGGTCATCTGTTCCACGCCCACGGTGTCCGTGTGGACATCCACGCCCAGCCAGCGCCCAGCGTCACCTTTGGCTCCGCGCCAGATGGCATAGACGCTGGAACGTCCCGGCAGAATTTCGTGGTGATGAACTTCGCCGCCGAAAGCCGCGAACCATCGGGCCACGGCCGCGGACATGGCCGCCTCGCCAGGTTCGCCTGCGCGGGGGCCGGCCTGGTCTGGGGTGACGCTGGGGATTTGCACCAGGCGACTGAGCCAAGTGGTGAGCTGTGTGTTCGTGGGGTGAGAATACATGTCAAGTTGTGTTCCGAGTTGTGGCAGAAGAAGCCGCATCGGTCAGGGGTTGTCCGCGGCTGTAGTTCAGGCCGAAGGCCAGACCAAGTGACCGGGGATCGTTAGGCGGATGCGGTATAGCGAGGTAGACGCGGCAATGTAGAGGGTCTGTAAATCCGGGCCGCCAAAAGTGCAGTTGCCAGGGACTTCCCCGGTGGGAATGAAACCCACCTGTGTGCCATCGGGGGCAATCACATAAACACCAGCCTTCTCACCGGACCCTGCGGTCAGGTAGATGTTTCCTTCCATGTCCAGGGCCATGCCGTCGCCGCCGTGACCAGTACCAAAGTCGG
This sequence comes from Caldilineaceae bacterium, assembly GCA_024643705.1. Classification (GTDB taxonomy): domain Bacteria; phylum Chloroflexota; class Anaerolineae; order Caldilineales; family Caldilineaceae; genus JACQGT01. The sequence continues at coordinate 3,173 of JAHEML010000546.1, forward strand.
CCAGGGTGCGGGTGTAATGCCAATGTCCATCGGCAGCCACATCGTAGCGAACAAGGGTGCGTGCTCCACCCGGCTCCGGGTTGTGATCGACAAGATAGAGGGTGCGATCATCCGGTGTGATGAGGATGCCGTTGGGCATCTGCATGTCCTCTATGACCCGAGTCAAACTGCCGTCCAACTCAATCCGGTAGACGGCCATGCAATCCTGCTCCAGATCGCTCTTGTCGCCGTAGCGAGGATCGGTGAAATAGATGCGTCCTGCGTTGTCGAAGCAGAGATCGTTGGGTGCGTTGAGCTTGCGGCCCTGAAAGTGGGATGCCAGGGTCGTGATGCTGCCATCGGATTCATAACGACGCATGGCCCGCGCCCCTCCATCTTTGCCATCGCAGCAGACCACCAACCGCCCCATGCTGTCGAAGTTCATTCCATTGGCGCGCAGGCTCGGCTCCTGCCAAACTTCTGTCTTTCCAGAAACAGCCCGA
>JAHEML010000547.1 GCA_024643705.1 Caldilineaceae bacterium
GTGAGGATATCGCAACCGCTCTGACCTACTGCGAAACCTATGGGTTTTCCGATTTTAGCCCTGGGTTTCTCACCACCAAGGCACAGATTTTACGCGAACAGAACCAGATCGGCCCGGCGGTTGATGCAATCCAGGCTGGGGTCGAAGCCCTTACACCGGGCATCTTTCAGGCTTATCTGGTCCATTTTGAGCACTATCAGGTCTTGCAGGCCAGCGGACGCTCTGCCGAAGCCAGGGCCGCCCTAGGGGAGGCAGTGCGGATTTTGACCGAAATGCTGGACACGCTTTCGCCCAAAGATCAGCAGGCAAGCCGAAGCCAGATACCGGAACACCGGGCTATCCTGGCCGCGTGGGCGACGAGTCAGGCGATCCTGGCCCAGGCAACTCTCCCGCGCGCAGACGCGCCGCTGGGGCGTCCTCTCCATAAAGATGAACAGATCACCATCACGTGGACAATGGAAACTCCCCAGGACCGGGAAATCCGCTCCAAGAGCCAGCGTCGCCGCCAGCAGATAGTGCGCCTGCTCCACGAAGCCCAGAGCCAACAGGCGCTCCCCGCCTACCACCACTTGGCCGAGGCACTCGGCGTCAGCGAGCGCACCATCCTGCGTGACATGGCCGCGCTCAATCAGGAAGGGATCGACCTGCCACCCACCCGGGGTGAACAGACATAGACCCACCGATTGTGACCTGTCCATTATTTTGTCACCATTATTTTGTCACCATTATTTTGTCACCATAGTGGCTGCCCCTCGTTTTCAGCTGGATGGACACACCACCCCTACCCTCTGCAATCCCTTGCTCTTCTTCGCCCTCCGCGCCCCTGGAAGAGGGCCTTTTTTGAGCACGCCCCATTTTGTCAGGTCAGTGGCGCTCCTTCACAAATCGTTGGCAAAGGGCCGACGGCTAGACTGTATACACAGTGAATACGGACATCCGGATTGCTGAGAGTCCCGAAACAGTCACCCAACCGCCCTTTCCCAACTATCCACGAGGAGAAGAACATGTTACACCAGGCACAGACAACTACTGCACAGACAACTATTGCACAGACAGATGCGGATACGACTGCCCAGCACACCCCCGCCAGCAGCAAGCTGAAGCCACGGGGTCTCGGTTGGATGAGTGCCTTGCTCCTACTTGTAGCTCTACTGGCTCTCACCGTCTTCACTGATCAGGACAAGTCGGTCCAAGCCAGCGAGCGCGCAGTCAACAGCAATGGGATCATCGCCTATGTCACAGAGAACCACGAGATTTGGGTGGTCAACGCCGATGGTAGCCAGGCGCGCAAATTATGGGAGATTCCCCAGGACCAGCGAGCTTACATGACCTCGGGGATTCAGGACCTGGCCTGGCGCAAGGACGGTTCCATGCTTGCCTTTGTCAGCGGACACGAACCCCAGTGCAGCGTCTACGAAACCAACGTCTACGTGATCGACGCCGACGGCAGCAATTTCCAGCGTGTGACCAACCGTCCCGCCTGTAGCGAAACCAAGGAGATTGCCACAGGTTCGGTCACCGTTAGCCTTCGCAATCAGTTCACCACCAGTCAGATTGCTGAGGTTTCGGTCGAGGGGCTGACCGAGCCCGTGTTTGTCTCTCTGCTACCCAGCCAGGTCAAGCAGATCACCATTCCCAATGTGCCGGACCTGGGAGCGAATATCATGCAGGCTGTTGTGGCCGTGGAAGGAAGCCGCCGATGGATCATCCCCGGGGCTGATGTGATCGCCGGGCAGACTGTGGATGCCGGTGAATTGGCCTTTACAACCGCCGCTCGCCTTTCGAGCTTCAAAGTTTGGGATGTCTCCTGGAGCCCTGACGGACAGTCGTTGGCCTTTCTGCTCGGCAGCGGCATTATGCAACAGGTCCCACTGCAAGGGGGCGTGTTGCAGCGCAGTAGCAATCTGCTGGCGGGGGATGCCCAGGCTATCCAGGCTGCCAATCTGAGTTGGTCGCCGGTAGACAACACAGTGATCTATACGGCGTTCGACCTGGAGAGCGGTACGGCTGTCTATCGTGCGACTGTCGATAGTGACCAAGTAGCAGAACGCCTGGTCAACGTGGACGACACCCGGGGCCTGGCTTGGTTGCCCGACGGTTCTGGCTTTGTGATGGCCAACTTCCTCAAAGAATTCTTTACGCCAGTCAACGGCAATCTATTCTACATTGATCTCGCCAATGAAATGATCTATCAGTTGACCAACTTCGACAGCGAATACGCTTTTAGCCCCAGTGTCTCTCCGGACGGTAAAGAGGTAATCTTTCACTATGCGCCCAATTTGGAGCCGACCAGCAGCGCGACCCTGCGTATCATTCCCCTCGGCGGTGGCGAGGCGACACAGTTTGGCCCATCCGACATCGCCCATCCGGCGTGGGGTGTCGGTTCGGTAAGCACTCCACCTATGGCGACCAGCACACCGACACCGACGGCAACCGCGACTTCGCAGCCTGGGGCAACAGCGACGGCGACACCGACGGCAACCGTATCTCCCCAACCGGAGGGCAGCGATCACACCGTCTATCTCCCCTACACCACACGCTGAGAGGGATCGAAGCATGTCATCTACCAAACTGGATGGTCGTTGGTCCCCAAGGCGGCAGGTCTATGTGCTGCGTATCTGGCAGAACAGCAGTGGACAAGGGTGGCGCTATCAATTGCAAGATGTCACCCAAGACGATACATGCACATTTACTGACTCTCAATCACTTCTGGCCCGCATCCGCAGCGAGCTTGCGGTTTGTGATGGAATACATGCCAGCTTCGGCCTGCGTTGATTGCACGGAAAACTCGGTTTTTGCGGCAGACGCAAACGATAGATCGTAAAAAGGAGAGGGACACCCGAAACGGCGTCCCTCTTTTTTCACCCACGGCATGGGGTATGCTTTACAGACCCCATGCCTTCAAGTCCACACCCATCTCCGGCGCAGTTCCGTTGGCTGCTCGTCCGTTCGATGACCAGCGGATAGAGCCTACTCCGCCCCCTGTTGTAGCAACTTCCATCCCACCCGGCTGGAAGCACTCTGGGGTCCACACCTGATGAGCCGGGTCTACGCCACCTGTGACCTGCTCTCCTTCGCAGAAGTGGACGACTTTCGCCCCACGGAACGGGCTGGAAGCATGTACTTTCTCTCCCACTGGCCAGGAACCGCAGCCGTGGTTGTGGTCAAGAAGGGGGAAGGAGAATAGCATTCAGCCTTCAGCGGCAGTGTACCGTCCTGATATATATTGACAGAGTCAAGGTGAGAAGGAGACTCTGAAAGCTAATGGCTTCGTCCCGTTCATTCTTCTACCTCTAGCACTTGCCCTGATTCTTCTTGCCCGGCGGGCAATTGCCACCACCCCCACCACCGCCGCCCAGCTTGTCAAGCTCCGCCTTGAGGCCCGCTGCGATCGACTGGGCGATCTGTTCACGACGACAGCCGGAACAGGCAGCGCCGCCCACATCGAACAGGGTTGTCTGCAAGGCAGCGGCTTCACTGGGATGGGAGAGGAAGAGCGGTTCCACCAGCACAGAGGGGGCGTCGGTCCAAATGAGTACGCCGTTGGCGAAGACCTCCAGCCGATAGAGGGTAGCCCCTGCTTCCCAGGATGAACCGACAAAGAGATCGTTCCACATCCGGTCGCGCATGGCCGCGGCGAAAGGTTTGCTCGC
>JAHEML010000019.1:0-8264 GCA_024643705.1 Caldilineaceae bacterium
TGCAACGAATCAGCACGCCAGGGCGACGCGTCTATGTTGGCTACCGGGAAATCCCTTGGGTACGGAGCGGTTTGGGAATTAGCATCATTTCGACACCGAAAGGCGTCATGACTGGTCGCCAGGCCCGCAAAGAACAAGTGGGTGGCGAACTGTTGTGCAACGTCTGGTAGCGCAGGGAGAAACCAAATGTCACGGATTGGACGTATGCCTATTTCTGTACCGAAGAATGTCACGGTAGAGATTGGCAAAGAAAATTTTATAAAGGTCAAAGGGCCAAAGGGTGAATTGAGCCGAAGTCTCAGCCGAGACATGTCGATCACCCAGGAAAATGGCGAAATTCACATTGCCCGCCCCACAGAAATGCGCCATCATCGGGCTTTGCACGGGTTGACCCGCTCCCTGTTGAACAACATGGTTGTTGGTGTTACAACTGGCTTTAGCCGTGTACTCGAGATTCAGGGCGTCGGTTATCGAGCGCAGTTGCAAGGGAACAATCTGCAACTTCAGGTGGGCAAAAGCCACGATGTGGTATACGAACCACCAAGCAAAGATATGTCGTTCGATGTATCCCGCGATGGGCGCACATTGACCATCAGCGGGATCGACAAAGAGGCCGTAGGCCAATTGGCTGCGGTGATCCGTATGGAGCGACCACCAGAGCCGTACAAGGGCAAGGGGATTCGCTACCAGGGTGAATTTGTGCGATCCAAGGCTGGCAAGAGCGGTAAGGCTAGCAAGTAATCAATTGTTTCTGATTCGTGCAATGAAAATTTTGTCATTTTTATTGACACGGTTCAACTTAAGGGATAGGAGAGTCATTATTATGGCGAGAGAAAACCGTGCGCTTGGGCGCATCCGTCGCCATCAGCGAGTTCGCCGAAAGGTACATGGCACGGCTGACCGACCGCGATTGAACGTCTATCGCAGCCTCATCCATATCTATGCCCAGGTGATCAACGATGATGAGGGCAGCACCATTGCCGCTGCATCCACATTGGACCCTGCCCTGCGCGATAGCCTGAGCAGTTTGTCCAAAATTGATGAGGCTAAGGCTGTTGGTAAGCTTGTTGCCGAGCGCGCCAAAGAGAAGGGTGTCGAGTCGGTGGTGTTTGATCGCGGCGGATACCAATATCACGGGCGCGTCAAGGCGTTGGCCGATGCGAGTCGCGAGAGCGGACTGAATTTCTAGATCAGGCGAGGAGAACACTATGGCGCGTCGAGAACGACGGCGAGATCGAGAAGAAAAAGAAGAACCCCGCGAGGAGATGGACGAGCGTGTTGTCCATATTGCGCGTACGGCCAAAGTTGTGAAGGGCGGTCGCCGTTTTGCCTTCCGTGCTGTCGTCGTTATTGGTGACAACAATGGGAAGGTAGGCGTTGGTGTGGGCAAGGCACGCGAAGTGCCCGACGCCATTCGCAAAGCCAGCGAACGAGCGCGCAAAGCAATGGTTTCTGTCAATTTGTTGGGTACAACCATTCCCCATACCATTCAAGCCCGCTTTGGTGCTGGAGAAGTCCTGCTGAAACCCGCCAGCCCCGGAACAGGCGTTATTGCCGGTGGTGGCGTGCGTGCAGTTGTAGAAGCTGCCGGTGTGAAGGATATTCTGTCCAAGTCGTTGGGCAGTGATAACATTCTGAACGTCGTTCAAGCAACCTTCGAGGCAATGCAGCAACTCCAGAATTACGAAGTGGAGGCGGGTCGCCGGGGAGTTGCGCCGGAGCATCTGGCTCCCTTCTGGCATCGAGGAGAAACAGCAAATGGCTAAGAAAATTCGTGTGACATTGGTCAAAAGCCCAATTGGCTACGAAAAAAGCCAGAAAGCGACAGTTCGTGCTTTGGGCCTGACCAAGATGTCCCAGTCGATCGAGAAAGATGATACACCGGCTGTGCGCGGCATGATTGCCAAAGTAGCGCACCTGCTGGAAATCAGCGAAGAATAATTGACACGCAGTTTTAAGGGCGCATCCACTAGATATAGCCTCCTACAGACTGCTGGACTTGAGATATTAGATGAGGAGTAAAATCGCATGAAGTTGCACGATCTGCGCCCCAATAAGGGTGCAACCCAAAAGCGCAAGCGAGTAGGTCGTGGCACCGGCTCTGGTGCGGGTAAAACATCGGGCCGTGGTACCAAAGGTCAGAATTCCCGATCTGGTGGTGGTGTTCCTGCTACTTTTGAGGGTGGTCAGCTACGCATGATGAAGCGGTTGCCGAAGATGCGTGGCTTTAATAATCGTTTCAAAGTCTATTATGTACCTGTCAATTTGGACGGTATCAGTGCTGGCTTTGAAGCTGGTGCGGAGGTTTCTCCGGCTACGCTCTACGAAACTGGGCTGTTGGGCAATCTGTCTCACCCGATCGTTCTGCTTGGGCGTGGCGATGTGGACAAAGCCCTGCATGTGCATGTTCATCGGGTTAGCAAGGGTGCCCAGGCCAAAATCGAAGCCGCGGGTGGTTCGGTCACGATTCTGCCCTACGAAATCAACAAGAATCTACCGCGATCCTAGTCTTCCATCGTTGGTGGTCATTGCCGGGGCACGTGTGAGCGTGCCCATCCGGGCAACATTCTATGAATTTGCTCTAACAACGGAGGAATTCAATGCTAGACGCAGTACGCAATGCGTTTCGTCTGCCTGACTTGCGGCGAAAACTGCTCACAACACTGGGAATTCTGATTGCCTATCGTTTGGCAGCCCATATTCCTTTGCCTGGTGTCAATCGGGAGGTGCTGGATCAGATTTTTCGGTCGACCGATCAGAATATCCTACTCAGCTTGCTCAATTTCTTTAGTGGCGGCGCGCTTTCTCAGTTTAGCGTAATGGCGATGGGGGTGTACCCATACATCACTGCGTCCATTATTATGCAGTTGCTTCAGCCCATCGTTCCTCAATTAGAGGAATTGACCAGGGAAGGCGATCAAGGTCGTCAGATACTGAATCGATATACCCATTATTTGACGATCCCACTGGCGATTCTCCAGGCCATCGGTCAGTCTACCCTGTTGAGTCGCCCACTGGGCACTGGTACAGGGGCCGTGTTGACCAACTGGGGTTTTTCGGGTGATGCCCTATTGCCAACGTTGACCATTATTATCAGCATGACCGCTGGGACCATGCTTGCCATGTGGATGGGTGAAATGCTCACCGAACAAGGCATTGGCAATGGTGTCTCTTTGATCATCTTCGCTGGTATTGTGGCATCGGTTCCCAATCAGATCCGTTTGCTGTATCAACAGGGCTTCACTCAATTGCTGATCTTTAGCGTGATCACGGTGCTGACTGTGGCCCTGATCGTGTGGGTGCAAGAGGGCCAGCGACGCATACCCGTGCAATATGGCAAGCGGGTGCGCACCATGCGCGGCAATCGTCTTGTGATGATGGGCGGGCAGAGTACGTATGTTCCCATGCGTGTGAACACAGCCGGCATGATTCCGCTGATTTTTGCCCAGAGTCTGCTGATTTTGCCCAATACCCTGGCTTCGTACTTTATTCTGCGTGAAGATTGGATTGGGCGGGTCGCCAATTTCTTCTACACTGCACTCAGCCCCCAGGCTTTTCTTTACTGGCTTGCCTACTTCTTGTTGACGGTTGCATTTACCTATTTCTACACAGATGTGATGTTCCGCCAGCAGAATTTGCCAGACACACTGCAGAAGCAGGGTGGCTTTATTCCTGGTATCCGGCCCGGTCCACGAACCGAGGCATTCTTGAACAACGTGCTTTCCAAGATTACGTTGGTCGGGGCACTCTTCTTGGGTTTGGTAGCGGTTCTTCCTTACCTGGCTGGCCTGATCTTCGGTGGCGGAACGGGTAGTTTCAACACGTTGATTATCAGCAGCACTGGCTTGCTGATTGTGGTGGGTGTCGTGCTTGATACCATGAAGCAGATCGAGGCTCAATTGATGATGCGTAATTACGAAGGCTTCATCCGCTAGACGAGCACAGATGGGCGATTTGTAATCGTAGCTTGACGCGTGAGCTGTGGATCGCGGGTATTCCCCACACGGTTCACGCGTTCCCTTTCCCCTCGCCGTCAACACTAGAACGATGCGGGGGGCATCGACAGACGCAAACGACACACGAGAGATGGTATGAACAAACGTACATTCTTTGTGTTGCTGGGTGTTCCCGGTGCTGGTAAAGGAACCCAAGCCAAATTGTTGCAAGAGCGCTTAGGGCTGCCCCAGATTTCAACAGGCGATATCTTTCGGTACAACCTGAAAAATCTTACCGAGCTGGGTTTGCTGGCTAAGAGCTTTATGGATAAAGGCGAGTTGGTTCCCGACGAAGTAACGATTCGGATGGTGGAGGATCGACTGGGCCAGGACGATGCAGCGGGCGGTGCGATTTTGGATGGCTTTCCACGAAACCTGATCCAGGCGGATGCATTGGACGAAATGACCGCTGATTATGGCGGGATTTCCCTGGTTCCATTGATTCAGATTAGTGACGATGAGGCCATGCGTCGCATCACAGGCCGTCGAGTATGCCGAACGTGTGGGGCTGTCTACCATATCGAGTTCAATCCATCCGCCAAAGAGGGACGTTGTGATCTCGACGGTGGCGAACTCTATCAGAGGGATGACGATAAGCCTGAAACCGTATCTAACCGGCTTTATGTCTATTATAAGCATACGTCGCCACTGATTGGGTACTATTTTGCCCATCGATTACTGGCTGAGATTGACGGAACCCAGGGGATCGAGCGGGTTCAAGCCGAACTTATGAGTTTGTTGGTAGAATCAGAGAATGCAGAATAAGCTTCGGCTCGCTGGGCCACAAGTGCCTCTGCGATTGTATGATGTTAAGTGAACTGATGACCAGACTGCGAAGACAATTATTACGGCGCAATGCGCGCCATCAAAACAATAGCGCTCAAGCCCGTAGAGAGCCAGTGTTGAAGAACCCGCGCGAAATTCAGATTATGCGCGAGGCTGGTCGCATTGTGGCACGGGTTCATGCAGAATTGGAAGAGGCAGTGAAGCCGGGTGTCAGCACCCTGGAACTGGATGAGCTGGCGAATGCTATACTGCAAAAAAACCACGCGGTTTCTAGTTTCTATGGCTACAATGGGTTTCCAGCCAATATCTGTGTCAGTATCAACGAGGAATTGGTTCATGGAATTCCCAACGCCAAACGGATATTGCAGGCTGGGGATATTGTCAGCATAGATGTGGGATCGTATTATCGGGGGTTTGTCGGAGATAGTGGGTGGACCTACGCTGTCGGGGAGATATCCGAACCAGCTCAGCGTGTACTGGATGTGACAGAAGCAAGCCTTTGGGCAGGGATTGCCTGTGCTCTCCCTGGAAACCAGGTGCGAGACATCAGCCGTGCGATTCAGCAGCATGTTGAATCAAACGCTATGTACATTGTCAAGGAATACACCGGCCATGGGATTGGCCGCGATATGCATGAAGCGCCACAAGTGTTGAATTATGTGGCCGGTGATATGGACAGCAGCACGGTTTTGCGGCCAGGGCTGGTGTTGGCAATTGAACCTATGGTGCAACTGGGTACAGAAAAAACAAAAACCCTCAAGGATAAGTGGACGGTGATCAGCAAAGATCACAGCCTGAGCGCTCATTTTGAGCATACAATAGCCATCACCAATCAAGGCCCTGAAATCTTGACGCTCCTGTGACCTTGTGATATGATTATAGAGTTGCGCATAGATTTTTTGTGAAGGAGAATCAGTGTGAAAGTTCGACCATCTGTCAAGAAAATGTGCGAAAAGTGCAAAATTGTTCGACGGCGTGGCATTGTTTACGTGATATGCCAGAACCCGAAACACAAACAACGCCAAGGATAAGTCCAGCAGGACAGTAAGGAGAAGTTGTCATGGCACGTATCGCAGGTATTGATATTCCCCGAGACAAACGGGTTGTTATTTCTCTTACATACATTTATGGCATCGGCAAAACCACTAGCGAGCAAATTTTGGAAGCTGTGGGGATTGACCCCAGTATACGTGTCCGGGATTTGGACAATAATCAGCTAGGGTTGTTGCGCGAATACATCGACAAGAACTTCCGCGTCGAAGGTGACTTGCGCCGTGAAGTCAGCATGAACATCAAGCGGCTGATCGAAATCGGTAGTTATCGTGGACTGCGCCATCGGCGGAACTTGCCAGCCCGCGGTCAGCGTACCCGCACCAATGCCCGCACACGTCGGGGTGTTCGCCGAACGGTCGCAGGCAAGAAGCGAGCACGCAAGTAATTGTAGCTCTGGGTGACATTGTATGGAGAGATCGTCTGCATCTTTCCATCGAGGATAATCGAAGACCCGATATCGTTTCAAAGTTTGGCAAGAGGAGGCTCGATGGCTCGAGTACAACAACAACGCCGGCGGACTACACGGCGAGCAGCGCGGCGAGAAAAGAAAAGTATCCCGCATGGCAAGGTGTTTATCCATGCCACATTTAATAACACGATTATTAGCATCACTGATCCCCAGGGCGGTGTAATTAGTTGGGGCAGCGGTGGGACGGCTGGCTTTAAGGGCAGCCGCAAAAGTACGCCATTTGCCGCTCAGTTGGCATCCCAGGCCGCGGCTCGGGTCGCGTCGGGTGATTTCAACATGCGGGAAGTTGATGTGTTTGTGAAGGGGCCAGGGCCGGGTCGGGAAAGTGCCGTTCGTGCATTGGTTCCGGGTGGTTTGACTGTGACGTCAATTACCGATGTGACACCAATCCCTCACAACGGTACTCGACCGCCAAAGAAGCGCCGGGTCTAGCAAATTGGGCGTTCTTGGTATACACGCTTTCTGCTCGTAGAAGCCGAGAGCAGCCGTTGCCCGACGTTGATTGCTGGTGAATGTGGTTTTTACCTGTTTGGATGATATTGTTGGAATACAATCTGTTCTGTATAGGCCGGGTTTCTCGCCCGGCCCCTTTTCGTCAGATAGATTTGTGATAGCGTGTGGGGTTTTGGGTCCCAGCTATCGATTCAGCGGCTGGCCGAAGGTTTGTGCGGAACAGTAGATATTTGAAGATATAGCGCCGGTTTTGTTGCCGGTTCATGTATCAGAAGCCGGTTTGGAGGAAAGATGGCCCGATATACAGATGCAGTTTGTAAACTTTGCCGCCGTGAGGGGCAAAAACTCTTTTTGAAAGGCGATCGTTGCCTCAGCCCGAAATGTGCTGTGGATCGTCGCCCGTTTGCGCCTGGAGATCATGGTCGGCGGAACGCGATGCGTCGCAAAGTCTCTGATTATGGTATGCAATTGCGCGAGAAGCAGAAAGCTCGCCGAATGTATGGCGTGATGGAACGTCAGTTCCGCCGCTATTTTGAGGAAGCCTCCCGACAGAAGGGGTTGACTGGTGCTACTTTGTTGGGATTGCTTGAGAGTCGCCTGGACAATGTTGTCTATCGGCTCGGTTTTGCCGACAGCCGATCCCAGGCTCGCCAATTGGTGCGCCACGGCCACTTTCTTGTCAATGGAACCAAAACCGACATCCCCTCCTTTCTGGTATCGACGGGCGATGTAATCACCGTGCGTGAACGCAGCCGTTCCACCACCTATTTCAAGGAACGAAGCCAGGTTGCGTCGTCTGGGAATTTGACTTCGTGGTTGTCTATGGATACCGCTAGTATGAGTGGGTCCGTTCTCAATGAGCCGACTCGGGAAGAGATTGTCGTTCCGCTGAATGAGCAACTCATCGTCGAGTATTACAGCCGTTAATTTCTTGTCATTGGCTTGTTGCATTTGCTGCTGATGACGGCCTGTAAGCTGCGTATGATCCAATGTCGAACAGCGGGAGGGTAGCCGTTGCTTAATAACTTAGTATTACCAAAGATTGAAGTTAAAGCGATTTCGCGGGATTATGGACATTTTGTTATCAGCCCGCTTGAGAGCGGGTATGGTCTGACATTGGGCAACGCCCTGCGTCGTGTACTGCTTGCCAGCTTGCCTGGCGCGGCGGTTTCGTCCATACGAATTAGTACGGTACATCACGAATTCTCAACAATCCCTCATGTTCGGGAAGACGCCACTCGGTTGATCTTGAACGTGAAACAGATTCGAATGTTGAGCACCAGCGAAGATCCCGTGCGCATTTACGTGGATGTCTCTCACGAGGGTCCAGTAACAGCTGGTGATCTGGTTTGCCCGCCAGAAATAGAGATCATTAACCCTGATGCCTATTTGATGACGGCCGATTCAAATGATGTTGATCTGGACATTGAGATGGTTGTCGAGCGGGGGCGCGGATACAGCCCCGCCGAAGAACGAACCGGGTTGCCATTGGGCGAAATTCCCGTGGA
>JAHEML010000019.1:8274-13800 GCA_024643705.1 Caldilineaceae bacterium
CAGTCAAAAAAGCTGCTTACCGCGTTGAGCGAACTCGTATTGGTCAGCAAACCGACTACGACAAGCTGAACCTGGAAGTGTGGACTGATGGTACGATTAGCCCAGAAGAAGCGGTGCGAACAGCTGCCGATATTCTGGTGCAACATCTGAATCTGCTGGCAGGTGCCAAGTCTGTGGTTGTAGAACAGGCAGAAGAACCGTCGGAGGGTATCCCGAGCCGAATCGCTGAAGCACCCATCGAAGAACTGGAATTGACAGTTCGGGCCTACAACTGTCTGAAGCGTGCTGGAATCACCAAGATTGGCGAAATCCTGAAACGGATGGAAAAGGGCGAAGATGAAATGCTTGCTATCCGTAACTTCGGCAAGAAGTCTTTGGATGAATTAGTCGAGCGTTTGGAAGAGAAGGGCTATATGGATGTGCCTGGCGTCGACCTAAGCGCTTTTCGGGGCGGGACGTCTACTTCTGATCTGGACGATGAAGATGACGAAGAGTCCCTGATGGAAGATTCACCAGTGGAATAAGACTGGCAACCGAACAGCCAGTTGAATGTGAACCGATTGAGAGACGCACAAATGTCTCTCAATCTCTGCGCTAGAGGAGTTTACCTATGCGACATCGCGTAGCTGGATACAAATTGAGCCGTACATCGGATCAGCGCAAGGCGTTGTTTCGAAATCTGATTCGTGAACTATACATCCACGAGCGCATTACGACCACCGAGGCCAAGGCCAGAGCTGTGCGTGCGGACGCCGAAAAGTTGATCACAAAGGCCAAACGTGGTTTGGCCGATGGTGGAAACCGAGTTCACGCTCAACGTCAGGTTGTTGCCTATCTGAATGATCAGACAGTGGCAAAGAAGGTTTTCGACGAGATTGCGCCCCGCTACACAGAACGACCTGGCGGTTATACGCGTATTCTGAAGATTGGCAAGCGTTTTGGTGATGCTGCCGACATGGCGATCTTGGAACTAGTCGACGACGAGTAAATGCCTCTTGTCTGCTGTCTCTGAGCGTAGAGTTTGTGCATTGGTCGCCTATGACGATTTTAATGGCTTTCAGGTGCAGGCCAATGCGCGAACCATTCAAGGTGCGCTGGAAGATGGGCTGGAACGGCTGACAGGACAATTTTGTCGGATTCACGGCTCCGGGCGTACAGATACGGGTGTTCATGCCCACGGGCAAGTTGTCAGTGTTGCGCTTCCGTGGAAACATTCCATAGATGCTCTCTGTCAGGCCTGGAATCGGTATTTGCCTCATGCAATTGTTGTTCGACATGTGATCGAAGAACCGGAAAATTTTCACCCCCGGTTTAGTGCTACCAAGCGCACCTATCGATATACTGTCTATTGTCCAACTGTTGGTATGTTGGAAAATGTGCAACGTTTTCCGCTTTTCGAACGTTTCGCCTTTGTCGAGAAGCTGCCTTTGGACATTGTTAGAATGAACCAGGGCGCAGCGCAATTGGTCGGCGAACACGATTTTGCTACTTTTGGGCGACCTACCTACGGTGAAAGTACCGTACGCAGAATCGACGAAATCGGGTGGCGTGTAGAGTCTGAAAGTATTGTGCGATTGGATTCACCCCAGTTGCAGCGGATTGTACTGACTGTAACTGCAAATGGCTTCTTGCGGCGCATGGTCCGTAACCTGGTTGGAACGTTGTTACAGGTTGGGCGGGGCAAGTGGAGTGTGGCTGATGTGAGCGATGCAATCGCAGCCAAGGATCGTAGCCGTTGTGCGCCACCTGTGCCGCCAAATGGCCTCGTACTGGAGCGGGTGGACTATTCTGAATACCCGCATCTGTTTTTGTTAGAAGGATCAGGAGTTGTATTATGAAAACATTTAATTTGAGTGCAGAACAGGCCAAAGCCGAACGCGAATGGTGGGTTGTGGATGCCGAAGGCAAAACCCTGGGCCGCCTTGCATCGGAGATCGCCGAAGTGTTACGCGGCAAGAATAAACCAACCTTTACGCCAAATGTGGATTGTGGCGATTTTGTTGTGGTGGTCAATTGCGAGAAATTTGTTGTCACTGGCAATCGAATGGATGACAAGGTATATTATCGCCACTCTCGTTACCCGGGTGGGCTGAAGAGCCGCACCATGCGCGAGCAGTTGAACCGTTTTCCCGATCGGATCATCAGTGAGGCGGTAAAGGGGATGCTACCCAAGACCAAATTGGGTCGAGCACAGATGAAAAAGTTAAAAATATACGCGGGCAGCGAGCATCCTCATGCGGCCCAACAGCCCAAACCGCTGGAGTTTTAGGAGAATAGACAATGAGTGAGTATGTTGAAGCAGTTGGCCGCCGCAAGACCGCATCTGCCCGTGTCCGCCTTTACCCTGGCTCTGGCGAGATTGTTGTGAATGATCTACCGGCTGATGACTATTTTGGCCGAGCATTGGACCAAATGGCTTTGCGCGCACCCTTGGTGTTGACTGGAACAGAAGCAAGTTTCAACATCAGTGTGCATGTGGCCGGTGGTGGTGACAGCGGCCAGGCCATGGCCGTACGCCACGGTCTCACCCGCGCACTGATGATTGCTGATCCCAACCTGCGCGGCACCTTGAAAGCTGCTGGTTTTGTTACCCGCGACCCCCGTGCCAAGGAACGCAAGAAAGCGGGCCTCAAGCGCGCTCGCAAGGCACCTCAATACACCAAGCGCTAGGCCTTTCTCTGCCAGATATCATGATGTGCTGGCGTTGATAGGGTACTGGCTGGAGTGTTGTAATAAGAGTCGAAGGGCGGTGGAAACGTTTCCACCGCCCTTTGTTATTCACATAGGAATTTGCATGGTAATTCGTTCCGCTCTCCTTATCGTTGCCTCGGATGCCGATCCCGTTTTGGATGTTACGGTAAATGGCCTGCGTTCGCTCTTCTCTCAGGCTCCCCTGTCCATGCTCTTTACCGAGGAACGGCGGGTTGCCAGCGATGGGCATCTCATCGAAGATATTTTACGCCGCTGGTGCGACGAAGAAGAGATCGATTGTATCTTGACTCTCGGTGGCACTTTTCCGGCCCCAGGCCATAGCAGCGAGCAGATTACACCAGAGGCCACGTTGGCGGTGCTGGAGCGGTTAATGCCCTCGCTGCCCGAAGTGATGCGTGCCTTGGCTGCCGACGAAGAACCTCTGGCCCTGCTTGATCGGGGTGTTGCCGGCATTCGGACACGCACACTGATCGTCAACTTGCCTGGCCCCGAAGAGCTTGCCACCCGTTTTGCCGAGGCCATCGTGGACCTGATTGCGCCCATTGTACGCTGCTTGCAGCCCACAAGGCAGGAGCCGGAGAGCTTTGCCAGTATCGGGAGCAAGGGTCTTCCTAATCCATCGCCACAGGAAAAGCACAAAGGCTTGAATGCTGACGAGTTTGCGGCCTTTCTCGCATCCAGGCAGCGGAGAGAGAATTGATTCCCATCTCCGTTTGACAACATGTGCCGGATAGGGTACTATGTTTTTTGTAGTGGGAATCACAGTCGATCCGACCATTTTGTGCTTTAATGGCGAATGTGTGGTTACTAACTCGTGTTGGATCATTCAAATCTTGTAGGAGGAAATAGAATGGGTGCAAATACTGTAGAAGTCACCGATGTGAACTTTGAGGATGTGGTTATCAACTCTGAGACCCCAATTCTGGTCGATTTTTGGGCCGAATGGTGTGGTCCTTGTAAGATGATCGCGCCGGTTTTGGACGAGATTGCCGGCGAGATGGGTGCAAAGATGACCATTGGCAAGCTGGATGTGGATGCCAACCAGAGCACAGCCATGGCTTTTGGTGTCATGAGCATCCCCACAATGTTGCTATTCAAGGGTGGTCAGCCTGTAGCTAGAATTGTTGGATTTCAGCCAAAGGCTCGGCTGTTGGCCCAGCTAACCCCTCACGTCAACTAATCGTCACGATTGGCGTTATAAAAAAAAGACCCACCAAGTTTTCCTAACTTGGTGGGTCTTTTTGTTTGTCCGGGTTCAGCGCGGGTGCTACAATTGAACAAGTCTTTCCCTCCTTTCCGCTCTTTTCACCCACATTGCACAGGAGTAGTCCCAATGGGCAAGCACAAGAAAATTCTGCTATCCGAGTCGGACATGCCGACTCATTGGTACAACATTAATGCTGATTTGCCTGCGGCGGGTATTCAATTACCGCCACCTCTCCATCCAGGCACAGGGCAACCTATTGGCCCAGCCGACTTGGCCCCTCTTTTTCCGATGGCGCTGATTCTGCAAGAGGTAAGCCAGGATCGATACATCGAAATCCCTGACGAGGTGCAAGATGTCTACCGTATCTGGCGACCCAGCCCCCTGATTCGGGCCTATGAATGGGAAAAGGCATTGGGTACACCCGCCAAGATTTTCTACAAATACGAAGGTGGCTCGCCTTCTGGCAGCCACAAACCCAACACCGCTGTCCCCCAAGCCTATTACAACAAAATGGAGGGGGTTAAACGGCTCGCCACTGAGACTGGTGCTGGTCAGTGGGGGAGTGCGCTGAGCTTTGCCTGCCAGATGTTTGGCCTTGAATGCAAGGTCTACATGGTTAAGGTGAGCTACGAACAGAAGCCCTACCGCAAAGTGATGATGCAGACCTGGGGCGCGCAGGTGGTGCCCAGCCCAAGCACCGACACCAACGCTGGTCGAATGATTCTGGCCGCAAGCCCTGACAGCACAGGCAGCTTGGGCATCGCCATCTCCGAGGCGGTGGAAGATGCCGCTACGCGAGACGACACCAAATACGCGCTGGGCAGTGTGCTCAATCACGTGCTGCTGCATCAGACAGTGATTGGCCAGGAGGTGATCAAGCAATTGGAGATCGCTGGTGCCGACTGGCCCGATGTGGTTGTGGCTTGCACGGGTGGCGGCAGCAACTTTGGTGGAATCGCCTTCCCCTTTGTGCGCGAAAATATCACCGGCGGTAAAAAGACGCGGATTGTGGCTGTAGAACCCTCGGCCGCGCCCAGCCTGACACGGGGCATCTACGCCTACGACTATGGTGACACGGCCAAAATGGCCCCGGTGGTCAAAATGCATACTCTGGGCCACGATTTCGTACCCGCCCCTATCCATGCCGGCGGGTTGCGCTATCATGGGATGAGCGCGCAGGTGAGCGCATTGAAAGAAGCTGGATTGATTGAGGCGGTGAATGTGCAGCAGGGTGCCATCTTTGATGCAGCGCTCAGTTTCACAAAGGCTGAAGGGATTTTGCCCGCGCCGGAGCCGAGCCACGCCATTTGGGGCGCTATGCAGGAAGCGCTGAAATGCAAAGAAAGCGGCGAGAGCAAGACCATTGTTTTCAATATGTGTGGCCACGGCCATTTTGATTTGGCTGCATACGAAGCATACATGAACAATGCCTTGCCTGACTTCGATTATCCGGAAGAGGCTATCCAGCGCAGTCTGCAAATGTTGCCTGCGATGGGGTAGGAGATGGCAAAGACGCCTGCAAATAGGCAAAAGAGACTGTGTTGATAAATAAGAGGCGGGTGGGGCAAATTTCCCCACTCGCCTCTTATTTTGTCGGTTATTGTTCT
>JAHEML010000548.1:0-2312 GCA_024643705.1 Caldilineaceae bacterium
CCTGCAAAAGGTGCTGGATCGTTGGCATAGTGTTGCTGCCGATCTGCCCAGCGCGCCACCTCGCGGGCCAATGGACCAGCGGGACATTCTGCGGGATTTGGGTGTCGATGCGATGGAGTTATGCGGTCTGGTGGCAACCCTGACCCACTATTTGGGCCACGAAGGGTAATAACACTTGGCAGGTGTACCCAAACAACAGTGCATGTCAAGAGTTCGATTTCGCTAAAGAAATCGAACTCTTTATTTGATGCTGGACACCGAGCCTCGTTCAATCAATTGCGATTCGAATGTTGTCTGCCCCCTCGGTAGTTGCCCTTGCGCAATGGCGTCGATCAGCCGGGTGGCCGCGGCCGCGGCCATGGCCCGGTAGGGAACCTGCAAACTGGTGAGCCGGGGCGACAAATGGGCTGCTTCCGGCGAATCGTTGGTTCCTATCACCGAAACCTGCTCTGGCACGGCAAGACCCCGCTCTTTTAGCCCCTGCAAGATGCCAATTGCCATGAGATCATTAGCCGCGAAATAGGCTGTTGGTGCGTTGGCTTCGGTGCGTCGGGTGCGCTCCACCGCTTGATAGCCCCCGTCTTCGGCAAAATATCCGTAGTCGATCCACTCCTCCGAAACCGTCAAGCCAGCCTCGTTCATCCCGGCCAGATAGCCCTCCAGCCGCTCTTTGACAACGCTACTGTCGGGATCGCCCCCCACGTAGGCAATACGCCGGTGGCCCAGCCCGGCCAGATAGCGGACTACTTTCTGGGTGGCGTTGCGATTGTCGGCATCGACCCAAGCCACATTGGCATGCTGGGCGGGTGGGCGGCCTATCAGCACAGTAGGCGTATTGTGGCGTTGTAACTCGCCCACTGTGTCTACATCTAGCCTGCTGCTGGTGACGACAATACCGTCGGCCTGGCGGGTTGCCAAAATGTCCATCGCCTGCACGTGTTCATCTTGGTAGCCATTGCAGCCGCCCACCAGCAGCCGATAGCCCCGGGCATAGGTCACTTCCAGCAGGCCCGCCATCAATTGGGGGAAGAAACTGTCGGTGAAATAGCCGTCAAAGACGTGGGGGACGATGACACCGATGGTCTTTGTGCGCCGCACGCTCAGCGACCGGGCAATGGCATTGGGCTGAAAGTTGAGCACCTGCGCGGCTGCCAGCACGCGCTCGCGCGTGCTTTCGCTGATCTGAGCGTTGCCGGAAAAGACCCGGCTGACTGTGCTAGGATGTACGCCTGCCTTTGCTGCTACATCTCGAATGGTAGACACGGAAGACCTTTGTCGGTTGGAAGTTGTCGGTTGGAAGTTGTCGGTTGGAAGTTGTGGGTTGCG
This sequence comes from Caldilineaceae bacterium, assembly GCA_024643705.1. GTDB lineage: Bacteria > Chloroflexota > Anaerolineae > Caldilineales > Caldilineaceae > JACQGT01. The sequence goes on from JAHEML010000548.1 coordinate 1,327, forward strand.
GGTGGGGAATCAATCGTATCGCCTCTGGCTCAACAATAGACTGCAACCGATTGCGCTGATTATAGAAGGGCTGTCAAATCCTTGTCAAATTATCGTCGACTGGCTTTTGTGGGCAATCGAGCACGGAACCATTAGCTGATTGGGCGATGCACTTGGACGCTCCCTCTGTGGATATGTCGCCTGGCAAAGCGGGGTCGTTCAGCCCTTTCGGACGGTTGGCATGTGCTATACTGGAGCCATCGAACATTCTTCTGGGGCAAGGAGCCTTTTGTCGGTGTCACTCCGCCCGCAGACCAACCATCACGAGGTGACGCAATGCAAGTTACACGCCAGGAACTGGAGCGCAGGGAAGAAGCTGTCTTGTCGCCTTTCGCCATGCGCAACAGCAACTCCCGGGGGCGGGTCTTTGCCGAAGACGAGCACGCTTATCGAACTGCCTATCAGCGAGACCGGGATCGCATTATTCATACCACCGCTTTCCGCCGCCTGGAATACAAGACCCAAGTCTTTGTCTATTCCGAAGGTGACCATTACCGTAACCGCCTCACCCACAGCATCGAGGTAGCCCAGATCGGCCGCACGTTGACCCGATCCTTGGGCTGCAACGAGGATTTGAACGAGGCCATCTGTCTGGCCCACGATCTGGGCCATCCGCCTTTCGGCCACACAGGGGAAACAACCCTCAACAGCCTGATGCAGAATCACGGTGGCTACGATCACCAGAAGCAAACCTATCGTATCATCACCGAATTGGAGCGGCGCTATCCCGAACATCCCGGCCTGAACCTGACCTACGAAGTGCGCGAGGGTGTTGTCAAGCACGACACTTCCTATGATGTGGTGGACGCCAGAGACTATTGCCCGGACGAAAAGGGAACCCTGGAATGTCAGTTGAGCAATCTGGCCGACGAGATCGCCTACAATACCAGTGATTTGGACGACGGCCTGCGTGCGGGGATTTTGAAGGCGGAAGCCGTGCAGGAATT
>JAHEML010000548.1:2322-3642 GCA_024643705.1 Caldilineaceae bacterium
TACGTTCGGGGATACTCAAGCCAGGGGATGTAATGGAATTGGCACTGGCAAAACGGGTAGTGGCAAGCCTTGATCTGACTGGGAAAGCAGATTTGACCGACGAACTGACCCGACATCGCTTTATTCGGCGGCTGGTGGGTATTGAAGTAAGCGATGCGATTGCTGCCACCAGTGCTGGGCTGGGGCAGTATGGCGTGGACAGCCTGGATGATCTGCGGGGATTGACGGAGAATGTGGCCTGCTATTCGGACGAGTTGGCCGAAGAAAATCGGGCGCTCAAAGCCTTCCTCTACCAGAATTTTTATCGCCATTACCGGGTCGTGCGTATGGCGTCCAAGGCAGACCGGATTGTGCGTCGGCTCTTCGATGCGTTTGTCACCGAGCCGGAGCAATTACCCACTGCTACCCAGCGACGGGTCGATTCGCAGCCAGGCGGACTGCATAGGGTGGTCTGCGATTATATTGCGGGCATGACCGACCGCTTTGCGGTGTTGGAATACAAACGGCTCTTCGATCCAGAGGAGAGGGTGTAAGCGAAGATACCGGTTTTGGGGAATGGGTAAAGCTGATCATCTGCACCAGTTGGGGTTCAGCCAGCAGAAAAGGTGATGCTGATAAACGCAGAGTCACGCTGATTTTATCCGCGGGCATCTGTCCAATCCGCGTCATCCGCGTTCTATCTTCCTATTGTTCTATTTTCCCATTAACGTGCAGCCAATGCCTTCATCTCGACCCGCACGGTGCGTAGGGGGCTTGGCGCACTCTCGGATGCAAGAAACTCCGCGGCAAGAATCCGGCATTCCAGCACCAGGCTTTTGGCCGGAAGGCGGAAAAAGAGACCGGGCGCAATGTCCAGGGGTTCGCCGGTGACTGTGCCAGCACTTTTGGCCTGAACAGAAAAACCCTCTTTGTCCATGCCAGGGCTAACCAGATACTGGCTTTCGGTGCGTACACTTGTCCCATCGTAGAGCCAGACATCCAGTACATGGACATTGTTCGAGTTGGCTGCGCTCTTGTCGAGATTTTCGTCGATTCCCATCCCGCAAGCGCCCAATGGAACACTCTCTTCGCCCTCTTGCTGCGGGGCCGACACAATCGTGAAGCTCTGCGTATAAGCAGCAATCCCCACATGATACTCGGCCACGTAGCGCCCGATCTCCCGCTTGTCTTTGCTGGGGATTGGGCGACTCTCCTCTTCTTCGCTTCGACGCCAACCACTGAGTACCCCTTTGACAGTAGGTAAGAGGATCGCGGGAAAGAATCCGCTCTCTTCATCCTCTTCTTCATCGGTTTCGCCATCAATCCCGCCACCGTCAAATT
>JAHEML010000549.1 GCA_024643705.1 Caldilineaceae bacterium
CAGCCCGCGAATATCCCCAGCGAGACTCGCTGTGTAATCCGGTACTGGGACGTCCAAACTGGTGCTGTCGCGGGGATCGTGGCCCGCCATCGCACCCAGGATCAGCGCCGCGTCCTCCACATCTTTTGTGATCGGGCCGATCTGGTCCAAACTGCTGCCATATGCGATCAACCCGTAACGACTCGTGCGGCCATAGGATGGCTTGAGGCCCACAACCCCGCAGAGCGAAGCCGGTTGGCGCACGCTGCCACCTGTATCTGTGCCCAAGGCGGCCAGGGTTTCGTCGGCAGCCACTGCAGCCGCGGATCCGCCGCTGCTGCCACCCGGAACCCGTGTCAGATTCCAGGGGTTATGGGTGGTAAAATAGCCGCTGTTTTCGGTGCTGGACCCCATAGCAAATTCATCGGTGTTGGTCTTGCCGATGATCAGCGCGCCCGCGTCCAGCAAGCGTTGGACGGATGTGGCGGTGTAGGGGGGCATATAGCCTTCGAGAATTCGGCTGCCCGCAGTGGTTACTATCCCCTGGGTGGAAAGCACATCTTTGATCGCCAGGGGAATGCCCAACAGGGGGCGGTTGTCGCCCTGGGCACGTAAACGATCGGCGGCGGTGGCTTGTTCCAATGCGCGCTCACCATCGATATGCAAAAAAGCACAGACAGAGCTATCGACCTCTTGAATCCGCTCCAACACCGAACGTGTGAGATCGACCGCGGAAAAGGCACTGTTTGCCAGACCGTCCAGCGCTGCATGGACGGTTAGCTGGTGGAGCTGGGTTGCTGCTTGCTCAGTCGCGCTCTGCTTCATCACGCCCTGTATTGTCGCGTTTCGTCTGGTTTGCTGCGAATGGTTTACTGCGAACCCACCACAAAGTGGTCTTCTTTCGTGATGGGTTCGCAGCCTTGATGCGTCTGGATTGTTCGACTGCCAACATGTGCGTGTTAGTATAGCACAAGACTGTTTTGAAGGTGAGCCAGACGCACGCTTATTCGGTTCTACTATTTTTGTCGCACGGTCGCGTTGTACAGCACATAGTTTGCTGTGCCAAATTCTCCCGACACTTTCACATCCTGGCCCAGCAATGCGCTGAAATCACCACTCACCGGCTCATCCACCGCGCCCGCGCTCACGATCAAATAGCGCCCTTTGCTCTGCTGGTAGAGGAAAGCGCCAGCTCCATTGGCCTCTGGGGGCAGTGCGGGCGCGCTGTCGGTGAGCAGACCAGCGCGGGTTACCTTGCCGCTGTTCTTTTCCACATTGGCGACAGCAACGGCCTCAATGCGCCCCTCTTCCACCTGGCCCTGAATTGTCACCCATTGGCCTACCAGCTCGCTATCGATATCACCGGACAGGTGGTAGCGTACTTCGTTGACCGGTTCGAGCAGAACATCTTCCCGTTCCAATACACCAAAAATTTTCGTCTTCATTTCTTGTCAAACTCCTATAGCTATCAAAATCACAATGGCGTTGCTGGTGCTTGGCTTTCGGCGAAAAAGCAACCCACCGAAACCGGTTGCATGTCAGCAAAACGCCCCGGAGTATAGCAGATTCTGGGTGATTCACCAATTTTGTGCCCGGTTTCCATCGCAGTATGATAAGGAGATGCGCGACTTCCGCCAAGTGGGTGTGTTCTAACCCATGCACATTTTTACACACCTGGTTTTATACACTTGGTGCCGGTTGCTGCCGGTGTCTATTTCTACACAAGCAGGAAGATTCTACACGAGCAGGAAGAATTGAAACTATGACGAATTCCGTAAACTATCCATACACTTCACAGAGCAACGGCACAGGGGGAACTTATTCTCCGCCCCGTGTGGTGATTACCGGCATGGGGGCCATTACCCCATTGGGGCTGACAATGGCCGACACATGGGACAATTTATTGGCGGGCAAATCCGGCATCGCCACCATCTCGAAATTCGACACAAGTGAGCTAAGAACCACCTTTGGGGGTGAACTGAAGGGCTTCGACCCTCTCGAGTACCTGGATCGCAAAGAAGCCCGACGGCTCGATCCTTACATTCAATACGCGATGGTTGCCACCCAACAGGCTCTGGCCGACTCGGCTATCGATTTGACCCAGGATGAGCCTCATCTGATTGGTGTCATTATTGCCAGCGGCATTGGGGGTATCCAATCTTTGTTTGAAAATGTGGTCCTGGTTCAAGAGAAAGGGTTGCGCCGCATCAGCCCATTTCTGGTTCCCAATATGTTGGTGGACAGCGCAGCCGGGCGAATCGCCATCGAATATGGGCTTCATGGCCCCAATTTTGCCGTGGTCAATGCCTGCGCGAGCGGAACAGCGGCCACGGGCGAGGCATTCGAATTGATTCGTCGGGGCGACGCCGAAGTGATGATTGTGGGTGGGGCCGAGGCGGGGCTGATGCCTATCACCATGGCTGGGTTTGATGTCATGGGCGCACTCAGCCAGCGCAACGATGATCCTGCTACCGCCTGTCGGCCTTTTGATGCGGATCGGGACGGTTTTGTGATGAGCGAAGGCGCGGCTGTGATGGTGATGGAAAGCCTGGAGCACGCGCTGGGCCGGGGTGCACGCATCTATGCCGAGGTGATCGGCTATGGCAACAGCGCCGATGCCTATCACATGGCTGCACCCCACACCGAGGGGCGTGGTGCCCGGGATGCCATGCGCATGGCTCTGCGCAAGGCGGCTGCCTATGGTGTCCCTCCCCAGGCGGTGGATTATGTCAATGCCCACGGCACATCGACCCAATTGAACGACCCTGGCGAAACCCTTGCCATTAAGCAAGTTTTGGATGAACACGCCTACAGCACCCGCATTAGCAGCACCAAGAGCATGTTGGGGCACATGCTGGGCGCAGCCGGCGCCATCGAGGCGATGATCTGCGCCAAAACAATTGAAACAGGGTGGATTGCCCCTACCATCAATCTGCACAATCCAGACCCAGCCTGCGATCTCGACTACACACCCAACGTCCCAGTGCAGGCCGATGTGCGGGTTACAATGAGCAATAGCTTTGGTTTTGGCGGGCATAATTCGTGTGTCATGCTCCGCAAATACGAGGGAGAAGCCGCATGAGCGAACAGCTAAACGAACAGCCCAACATGTACACCAATGGTACGTCGCGTAATGGTACGCCGGGCAATGGTCACCGAAACGACAATGGCCAGAGTTCACCCAGTGTGGAGGCCAACCAACATGCTGGAACACTCTCTCCCCGCTACGCACAGATCGTGGGCTGGGGCTATCATGTCCCCGAAAAGGTGATCACCAATCGTGATTTGGAGCAGATTGTCGATACCCAAGACGAATGGATACGCACCCGCACGGGCATCGAAGAGCGGCACGTGGCCGCGTCGCCCAGCGAGACATCGGCTTCCTTGGGCATTCTGGCTGGGCGGGCTGCGTTAGCCAAGGCCGATATCAGCCCAAACAAGGTGGACCTGATTATTTGCGCCACCAGTTCGCCCGAACATATCTTCCCCTCTACTGCCAGCATCATCCAGGATGGGCTGGGCGCATCCAACGCGGGAGCCTACGATCTCAGTGCGGCCTGCTCTGGCTTTGTCTACGCGTTGAGCATGGCCCGGGGGCATATCCTGGCCGGTGATGCAGACTATGTGCTGGTGATCGGTGCCGAGACTCTCAGCCGGATT
>JAHEML010000550.1 GCA_024643705.1 Caldilineaceae bacterium
TTTTGACGGCTGGCGCTGGGACGCAGTCATGCTGTGGGACGGAACCATCGAGGAAGTCCGCTTTCGCTATGTCGAGCGCTCGTCGGGCGATTGGTTCGAGGCCAACGCCAAATTCATCGAGATGTCCGATTCGGAGATTGCCACGGTTGTGATGAAGTGGGAGAATGAAATGTGGGTTTTTGAAGACATCAACAGCCCCAGCCAAGCCAGTTTTGAGCAGGGTATCGAAGAATTTTCACTTGACTCTGCCGATTATTAAAGCAAATGGTAAGTACCAACCGTTTGCCACGAATACCACGAATTTTCACGAATGATTTATCAAATTCGTGGTATTCGTGCAATTCGTGGCGAAAATCTGGTCAGTGGCTTGGCAGTTACAGCAAGTGAATTTTAAGGTGATTGAATGACCCCTCTTTCTCTCGAATTTCTCGGCACATCCGGCGCAATCCGCACACCTCGCCCTGGCTGCCAATGCAGACTATGCACCCAGGCGCGGCGTGTAGGTATCCCCTGGGAACGGGGCGGGCCGAGCGTCTTTGTCCACGGGCCGAATGTCCTCATCGACACGCCGGAGGAAAGCGCGATGCAGGTCAACCGCGCCGGGATCGGCCCGATTGCTGCTGGTTTCTACAGCCACTGGCACCCGGATCACACCGCGGGCAAGCGCATGTGGGAGACCCGCAACTGGGACTTTCGCAACTGGCCGCCCAACCATATCTGCACCCCCATCTATTTGCCGCCCAATGTGGTGCGCGATTTTGGCATTTTTATGGGGCTGGAAGAAAACTTTACCTATTGGCAGGAGAAGGGGCTGGTGGACGTGCGCCAGATGGATGGACCGGTCAGCTTGGGTGGGTGGCGTATCACCGCCCATGCGGTCCACGAGGAGTATGTCTACGCATTTCTCTTTGAAGAGGAAGAAGCAGAGGGTATCGACCATCCCCGCCGGGTACTCATCGCCATGGACGAACTGTATGGTTGGACGCCCCCAGCCGAATTTGTGGGTGTCGATCTGGCTGTCTTGCCCACGGGCATCTTCGAATTCAACCCCTTTACCGGCGAGCGGCGCATGGCCGCGGATCATCCCGTGTTGGAGCGGGAAGCCACCTGGCGGCAGACAGTGGAAATGGTAGAGCAGTTGCAGGCCAAACAGGTGGTCTTTGCCCATATCGAAGAGCCGGATGGCAATTCGCCCGACGAACTGGTGCGCTTGGCAGATGAACTTCGGCGCACTCGTGGATGGAACGTTACCTTCGCCTATGATACACTCGTGGTAGAGTTGTGAGGAGTTGCGAATGAGGATGTCCGAATCAGGAGATGAGAATCGTCTATTCTTTTCTCACAATTCGCAACCCGTAACTCATTTACCCATTTGTCACTGAGCGAAATTCAATGATTATTTACCCCGCAATTGACCTGCGCAAAGGCCGGTGTGTGCGTTTGCGCCAGGGCGACCCCAACGCCGAGACCGTTTTTGGTGAAGACCCCGCAGCCATGGCCCGCCACTGGGAAAGCCAGGGAGCCGAATGGCTTCATGTGGTCAATCTCGATGGCGCATTCAACTACGAAGCGACCGAAGCGGTGGGGGCCACGACAACCACACCACTTGTCGCCCGGCTGGATTCGCCAAACGCCGACCTACCCACACCAGAACTGCCCATCAATTTGCGTTGTCTGCAACGAATTCGCAAAGCGGTTTCTTTGCCAATCCAATTTGGCGGGGGCATGCGCAGCCTGCAAGATATTCGTCTGGCCCTCAGCTTGGGCGCGGATCGGGTTGTGCTGGGTACAGCCGCGGTGAAGAATCCCGATCTGGTGCGCGAGGCCATCGAATTGTGGGGCGCAGATCGGATCGTGGTGGGTATCGACGCCCGGGATGGCAAAGTGGCAACCCACGGCTGGCAGGAGACCAGCGAATTGGATGTGGTCGAATTGGGTTATCGAATGGCAGCGCTGGGTGTGCGCCGGGTTGTCTACACTGACATCAGCCGGGACGGCATGCTCACCGGCGTCAACGTGGCGAGCACAGCCAACCTGGGTGATATGACCGACCTGTTGGTGATTGCCAGCGGCGGTGTGGCGAATATCGACGACATCCGCGGGCTTAAACGCCACGAACATTTCAATATCGAAGGCGCAATCACGGGACAGGCCATCTACACCGGCAGCTTGGATCTGGCCGAAGCCATCGCTGTGGGCAACGAACCTCTGCGCCGCACCAGTGCTGGCCTCTTGCCTTACCGTCACACCCCCCAGGGTGTCCGTGTGTTGCTGCTCTGGAACCTTTTCTTCGAGCAGTGGCAGTTTCCCCGGGGCGGCAAAGAGGACGGCGAGAGCGAACTGGCCTGCGCCCAGCGGGAATTTAGCGAAGAGACCGGTCTGCCCATCCTGCGGGTTCACGAAGATTTTCGCTCCACCCTGCATTTTGTCACCCGCATCCGCGACCACGAAATCGAACGTACCATCATCTACTATTTGGCCGAAGCTGGCCCCGGAAAAACCCAACTGGGCAGCGATGATCATGGCGAATTCCGCTGGGTTTCGCTGGAGGAAGCCCACCTGCTCCTGATGGACACCTCCCCCGAACAGTTGCCCGCGCTGGACGCGGCAAAAGAATATTTTCAGACTGCCAGATTGTGATTGTTTGTAACTACCTACCCCCACCCAGCCTCCCCCAGATTGGGGGAGGAGCCGATCCAGTTCCCTCCCCATTCTGGGGAGGGTTAGGGTGGGGTTGCTTGGTAGTCACGATTGTCTTCGCAATACCTTGTGGTCTCACCATCCCACTTTGCCTGGAGTGCACATGTTAGCCAAGCGAATCATCCCTTGCCTGGACGTGAAAGACGGGCGTGTGGTGAAAGGTGTCAACTTTCTTGATCTAGTCGATGCCGGTGATCCTGTGGAGCAGGCCCGCGTCTACGATCAGGAAGGCGCAGACGAACTGGTCTTCCTCGATATCACCGCCACCCACGAGGCGCGGGATATTGTGGCTGCTATGGTGCGCAAAGTGGCCGACGCCGTCTTTATTCCGTTCACCGTCGGCGGCGGTATTCGCACGGTGGACGATATGCGGGCCATTCTTCTGGCAGGGGCGGACAAAGTAAGCATCAACAGCGCCGCGGTCAAAACTCCGGAGATCATCAGCGAGGGGGCGCAACGGTTTGGCAGCCAGTGCATCGTGGTAGCCATGGATGCCCGCCGTCGCCAGGGCGAAGATCGCGCCGCCCGTGGCCCCGGCTGGGACATTTTTGTCAGCGGTGGGCGCATCAACACCGGGCTGGATGCGGTGGAATGGGCCAAGAAAGTGGAACGTCTGGGTGCAGGGGAGATTCTGCTCACATCCATGGATGGGGATGGAACCCTGGAGGGCTACGATGTAGAACTGACCCGGGCCATCTCTGACGCAGTCAGCATTCCGGTTATCGCCAGCGGCGGCGCGGGCAAACCCGAGGATTTCGCATCGGCTGTCACCGATGGGGGCGCGGCCGCGGCATTGGCTGCCAGCCTCTTTCACTTCCGCCAACTCAGCGTGATGGACGTCAAGCGCCACATGCAGGCAGTGGGCGTGGCCGTGCGCATACCGGAAGGGATGGACGGATGACGACAGACGCCGGAGGCCAGACAA
>JAHEML010000551.1 GCA_024643705.1 Caldilineaceae bacterium
TGCGCTATCTCAATGCACTGGATGGAGAATTTGCCGGGTGCTGGCAGTTCAAACGCAAGCGGGAGGCTTTGGAAGCCATTGGCGACACCGGGAAAGTGCGCTCCCATTTTCACCTGGCCGACGAGGGTTGGGAGGACATTCCCGGCGGGGAGCAACTGCTCTGCTACAACGAAATCGCCACCAAACAGAACTGGCACTATCTGCGTCTGGACGTTGATTTGGCAGCGATGGCTTTCACCGGTTTTCAGTGCAACGACCGGATTTTTGATGTGTCGGCTATCGAGCCTATGCGCATCCCCGCGATGGCGAACCTTTGGTGCATGCTCAACACGGTCTTCTTTGCCGAGACAGATCGGGACAAGCGGGCGTTTCTGTATCTGGATTCGGTGGTGCTGTCGGGGGATTTTTGAGGTCCAGTAAGTCTCTTTATTGCGGTAGAGCAACTACCAACCCTTTGCCACGAATTCAACGAATTTCACGAATAATTTTGCAAAATTCGTGGGTATTCGTGCAATTCGTGGCAAAAATCCGGTCAGTGGCTTGGTAGTTACGCCGTAGAAGCATAAAACGTGCTGCGTGAAATCGGATGACGATCTCACGCAGCACGTTTCACGTTTCTAGAATTATCTTCGGCTGATCGATTTTGTGTAACTACGCCTTCACCAGTGCATCGGCGTACAACCCCTGATAGCCCCGCTGCCGCTCGCTCTCGCTTAATTCGCTGTTCACTTCCTCGTCATACTTTCCGGCCAGCAGTTCCCGGTAGAAGCCATAATCCACACCCATCACCTTCTCGTCGTCGGGGAAACGGTGATAGTTCTCCTTGCTCATGCGGCTCTTGCCCTCGGCAATGAGTTGGTTGCCCAAAGCCGAGCCGGGATAGGGCGCGTAATAGGAGATCGACGGGAAGACCCGTTTCATCCGTTTGAGCATACGCATTGTCTTGAAGGCATCTTCGGGCAGCTCGCCGGGAATGCCCAGCATAATATTCGACCAGAACTTGGGCGGCTCTTTGCCCTCGGCCACCATCTCGTCGCCGATGCGGTTGAGCAGATCGATGGCGAAATAGTTGTCCTCTTCGCTGCACTCTTTGTTGAGCAGGCGCAAAATGCGGTCACTGCCCGACTCGAAGCCGATGGAGATCAGATTCCAGTTTGTCTCCCGAATCAGCGCCTCGAAAAGGTCGGGCCACTGGCGCACAGTGTCGGCCCGCCCGGCTGCCCAATAGGGCCACACCTTGTTGGCCCGGCGGGGATATTTTTCGATCCACTCTTTCAGCCAGGAAGGGTTCTGGAAAAACATAGAATCGTGGATGACCACCGAACCCACGCCATACTTCTCGTCCAACTCGTTCAAATCGTCGATAACCATGTCCACAGGGCGGCGGCCCATGTTGGGAATGTACGACGCCTCATTGCAGAAGACACACTGCCACGGGCAAACCCGGCTGGTGATGATCGTTGCCACTGGCGGTGGACCCCAGCCACATTCCGGCTCCATGGGCCAGTTGAACTTGCGGCTGGTTTTCAGTGCAGCCCGGGCCATGCGCGGCCGGATGTCGGCGGCCAGCCCCAGCCAACTGCCCGGTTTTGGCCACAGTTCCCGGTTGATGGCAGGCCAATCGGCCATGGATTTTGCGCCCTGCCCCCGGAAAAGGCGAGGGTAATTCTCCGGGTTGCGCACCAGATCGACAATCGTCTCTTCGCCCGGCCCCTGACACACCTTGTCGAACTCCGGCACTTCCAACATCTCGTCCGGCGCGACAGTGGCGTGCATCCCGCCTGCCATCACAATCCCCTTCGGGTTGACCGATTTGAAGACCTGTGCGGCTTTCAGCCCGGCGGGGAAGGTGTAGCTGCGCACATTCATCAGCGCCATTTTGTAGCCCGACAACTGATTCGCCAACTGCTCCCAACTGGTCACGGCGCGGGTGGAAACGATATCCGTCTGGATACCGTTGTTGTGCAAAATCGTGCGTAGCAGCCCCAAGCCGTGATCCTGCCACTGCTCGTGGGGGCCGTTGGGGTTGACCAGATCGCCCAGATCGCCTAGATCGATCCACACAATATCACTGGTTCGTTTATGATTCCAGGGCCAAGAAAAATTCATTTGGCTAGTTCTCCTCATTGCAAGAGATTAGGGGATTGGATACCGCTTCTGAATCTCTCAATCTCTAGTTCCCAAACACATCCAGCGCCACCTTCGCCACTGTGGGCGGATGCAGCAGCATGTTCGCATAATTCGCATTCGCCATGGGGCAGGCGCATTCTTTGCGCTTGATGCTGCCCCGCAATTCTTCCATGGCCGCACCCCGCCAAATAGGGGCGATGTCGTAATCGTGATCCCGCAGATTGCCCACCGGCTCGGCCCGGATGCAGCAACTCCACAGATCGCCATTGGGGGCAATGTGGGCGCTGGCCCAGCCCGCATAACAGGGGATGATCTGGTCCCGTTCGTGCAACACCCGTTTCGCCATCTGATAATATTGGGCACGAAAGGCCTGGGTGAATTTAGCGATACCTTTGGCCGGTGTCTGCCGGGCCTGCTGACTGAGAAAATCCGCGATCTCGTCGTAGTCGTCCGGTCGGGGTGTGATGCCCCAGCCCATGGTGTCCAACTCGACCCGCTCCTCGGCCACCTCGGTGATGTAACTATCCGGCTCCAGAAACTTCAGTCCATCCTGGATGGCCCGGAAGCGGTGGGCGTTAAAGCGGCTAATGACCGTATGCACTGTCAGCACCAGATTGCTGTGTTGCTTTTGGAGTTGCTTCAGCCGTCGCCAAGTCTCCATGGAGAGTTCCCAGTTGCCCTCCACTCCACGAATATCATCATGCTCGTCGCCGATACCGTCCAGGCTCAGGTTGATGCCGATGCTGCTGGTGGGGCATTCCCGACACATGCGCTCGGTCATCGCCAACACCCGGTCAGTCAGCATCCCGTTGGTAGGGATGGTGATCACCTCTGGTTTGCAATGGCGGTAAGCGCTGATGACCATTTCGTCCAGGTCTTTGCGCAGGAATGGTTCGCCGCCGGTGAAGGTGATGTAAAAGGGTGCTGTGCCAAGATTGCGGAAAACTTTGTCCCACTCCTCCACAGTCATATCATCGTTGGGCTTGCGCCACACGTCGCAGGTGCGGCACTTGCTGTTGCAGCGGTAGCTGATGCTGACAACCACGGAAAAAGGCTTGACCGCGGGCCAGCCAAATTGACGAAAAGCCCAATAGAGGGGGAGCTTGGGGATGAGTCCGATCATTTTTTTTCTCAATAAAACGGCCCGCCCGCTACCAGCGCAGGCGGGCCGTCTCGATGGCTTTGAATTTTGGCGTGGATTACGCCAGCACAGCCTTTTTCGTCGAGCCGCCAATGGCATCTTCGGCCACAGCGTGCTGGTCTTTGTTGCCAATAAAGAAGCGCTTGACCTGGGCGAAGGTATTGGGCAGATTCGTCCAATTTTCCTTCATCATCATCTTCTCCATCACCCGCTCGGGCCGATAGAGATAGAAGCGCCGGTAGGCTTCCCGCCACTTTTTCAGCACTAAATCCGAGTCGTAATTCTCGTTCATTTTGAAGCGGGCCTTCTGCTCGTGGATGGCGTAATCGCCCCAATTGTCG
>JAHEML010000020.1 GCA_024643705.1 Caldilineaceae bacterium
AAAGCCGGTCTGCTGTTAGTGGATGTGAGCGACCCGCATCAACCCCAGCCAGTTGCCCAATACCCCACAGGTGGAGAGGCCCACGGCGTGACGCTTGTCGGAGACGTGGCCTATGTGGCCGCTGGGCAAGCAGGATTGCTACTCGTAGATATCAGCAATCCCCTATCTCCCCAGTCAATTGCATCCTTTGATACACCCGGTTCGGCCTGGCGCGTCTCCGTAGCGGGGTCGCTGGCAGCAGTGGCCGATTGGGAAGGCGGGATGCGACTGGTGGATGTCACTATCCCACACTCTCCGCAAGAGGTTTGCGCAATCGATTCAACGGCGAGCACTCGGGATGTACAGTTGGACGGTACGCTGGCAGTCATCGCCGACGGGGAAGCAGGTTTGCGTCTGTTCAATGTGGCGGAGCCGAACAATCCCGTAGAAGTGACGGAATTTGACAGTCCGGATGCGGCCTATGGCGTCGAGATAACAGGGGATCGAATTTACGTGGCAGACCGCCTAGGAGGATTGTTTATTCTAGGCCGATAGATGGCAAACAAATCTGTCGAGTTTCGGAAAACCCGGCAGATCTGCTTCTGCGTGTCAGTTGCTCCGTCGCCTCTACCACTGTCACTTTCAGTAGATGTCAACCAGACTCAACACCGCGTCCCAGGCTACTTCGGATGCCGCCACGCCCAATGCGACCTCCGGCAAATCCGGGTTGTCTACTTCAGCGGTTGTGACAGCGTAGAGCGTGTCCCCATCCATGGACGTATGAAAGGGTTGAATAGCCCGCCCCATGGAAGTATGCACCTGTTTTGCCAATTGGTCGAGTGAACGCGATCGAAGTTTCTGATTGGTGACGATAACGGTGAGGGTGGTGTTGCCTGGTGCAGGATGAGGCAACTCCGCACTGGCGAGTTTTCGTTCCAGATCGTCCCTGCTGTGCTGACGTTCACCCGTATCACGGTTCAGATGGCCGCGGACGACCTCTCCCTGCCGGTTGACGATGGCGCCCAATGCATTGACGACAGTGAAGGCGGCAATTTTCGTCACGCCGATCTGCCGAAACGCGCCCCCTTGCCCCGACGGTTCGCCCTGCCGGAAGTCGAACCCTTTGCCGACTGTGGCCGAGCAGCCCGCCCCCCAGCGGCCAATGGGAAAGAGACCGGGCTGAGCAGCAGCCAGCGCCGCCCGGCCCAATGCTTTGTCGGGATAGATAGCGTTTGCTCTGGGCCGATAATCGTAGATGATCGCGCCGGAAACCAGGGCGATCTTCTCGAAACTGGTTGCGTATTCCCGCTGAGCAAAGAGTTCGGCGGCTACACCGGTAGCTGCTTCCAACCCATACAGGGAACCACCCGCAAGGCAGATGGCGTGATTCCATTCGTAGTTGCCGATTGTACCCACCGAGCCGCCCCGCACATCGATTGCGGTTAACGCGCCGCTGGGAAAGTGAAAGACTGTACAGCCGGTTGGGCCTGCTTCGTATTCGGCCACCCCAATCTGCAGCGCGGGAAAATCAAACTCCAGGAGCCGACCATCAAAGGAGGTCCTCGGTTCCAGTGTTGTGTTGTCGTTTGTGATCCTCGACATCTTCTCCCTCACTCACCCTGGCTTCTTGCCCAGCTTCTTGCTCAGCTACTTCCCTGTCACCTCTACCCGCACCCCTTCGGTCGCGGCCGCGTCGATAAAGAAGGCCCGCTTGCCCTGGGTTCCCTGATGGGGTTTGGCCTGGGCCAGGGGTAGACCGTGGCTGGGTGCTTCGGCCATGGCGTCATCCACATTCTCGGCTTTGAAACAGATATGGTGCAGATGGATGCCCCGCTCCGCAATGGCCGCGTGCAGAGGACTCTCTGGTGTCATGGGCTGCACCAATTGCACGTGGGTGTTGCCGGCGTCAAGATGGGTCAGACGGGTGGTTCCGTTGTTGACCACTTCGCTGTAGAGGAGCGTCAGCCCCAGCTTGTCTCGAAAGGTTTTCAGCGCCTCGTCGGTGTCCGGCACAACGATGGCAACGTGATCAAGTCCTGTAAACATTGGATTCTCCTGTAGTGGGAATTGGTTCTATGATGCGTATCAATTTTCGGACCAAAAGCATGATGCGTGAAACGTGAGATCATCCGACGAATCGCACGTTTCACGCATCACGCTTCATTTTGTGCATTATTTCCCCGCGGCAATGCCTCGCACCGTCGCCGCGCCCTGCACCACCGCGGCCCGGTAGAGCGCGTGGTCCGCACTGTAGGAAATCATATTGTAGCCCATCCCCATCCACTGCTGGGCCTGCTCTGGGCTGCCCGGCTGGATGCCAGCGGCCAGCCCATGCTTGCGGGCTGTGTCGGCCACTGTTTGCAGCGCATCCTGAAAACGTTGACTGTCGAACTGGCCGGGGATGCCCATGGATTGGGTCAGATCGAAGTGGCCCACCCACAGGCAGTCCACCCCGGTTGTGCCAGCGATGGCTTCCAGATTTTCCAGCCCCTCTTCGCTCTCGATCTGGCAGATGATGGTGGTATTGCGGTTGGATTCGTCAAGAAAGTCGGCTGGGTTGACGGCCCGGTAGCCGGTGAGCGCGCCACCCAAAGCCACACCCCGCGCGCCCAGGGGCGCATATTTGGCACATTCCACAATCTCCCGCGCCTGGCCACCGGTCTTCACATTGGGAACCATCACACCCAGCGCGCCAGCATCCAAACAGCGGGCGATGAAGTGATATTGGGTCATGGGTACACGCACAAAGGGCGCGATATCCGTGGACTGAAACCAGGCCACCAGCCGCGCCACATCCTGCGCGGTGAAGGGCGAATGCTCCATGTCGATCAGCACAAAATCCAAATCAGCGGTGTCCAACATCTGCGCCACACCGTGGGTGGCAAACTCCATCAGCATATGGCCGACAGCGACTTTGCCTTCGGCCAGAACGCGGCGGCTACGGTTTACCTTCATTGGGAATTTCCTTTCGTGGATTGCAAACAGTTCAAATGTAAATGACAGGCGTTCAGCCGTCGGTCGTCAGCCGTCGTTCGTCGGTGTCAGCCGTCAGCCTGCCAACCGATTCCAGCGCTCCCGCAGCCCGGCCAGTTTCGTCTGATAGCCCGGCCGCGCCAGCACATCCCGGTTGACAGGCCAGCGGGGCGCATTGCCCGACAGAACAGCCAGCACATTTTCGCAGGCCAATTCGCCGTTGAGTTGGTAGAGTTCGTCGGTCCAGGCCAGGGCGTGAGGAGAGAGAATCACATTCTCCATCTGCACCAGCGGGTGGTTGATGTCAAGAGGCTCCTCCTCGAAAACGTCCAGACCCGCGCCGGCGATCTGCCCAGCCTGCAACGCCGCGGTCAGGTCGGCCTGGTTGACAATCGGGCCGCGGGCCGTGTTGATCAGATAGGCTGTCGGCTTCATCAGCGCCAGCCGTTCTGCGTTGACAATCCCCTTGGTCTCCGGTGTCAGCGGGCAGTTGACCGTGACAAAATCCGACTCCCGGAAGACCGTCTCCAAATCCACCAGTTCCACATTCAGCTCCGCGGCCCGGGCGGAGCTGGTGTAGGGGTCGTAGGCAATGCGGCGGCCCAGATCGAAGGGAGCCAGCAGCCGGAACATGTCGCCGCCGATATTACCCACACCCACCGATCCCAGGGTCTTGCCCGTCAGCCCTAGGCCGAACGTCTGGGCTTTCAAATCCCAGCGGCCCGTGCGCACAATGCGATCTTTGGCGGGCAGCTTCTTTGCCAGGGCCAGCAGAAGGGTGAGAATAGCCTCGGCCACGGGACGACGCACCGCGTCCACAGTGATTGCCAACAGCACGTCGTTGGCGGTGATGGCGTCGGTGTCGATGCGGTCGTAGCCCACACCCCAGCGGGCGATCACAGCCAGCCGGTCGCTGCCGGTGAAAGATTCGGCGCGGAAATGGGAGGCCAGCACCAGAACAGCATCACAGTCGGCAATCGCTGCCGGCGAAACGGCCCGATCCGGCGGCGAGTCATAGTAATCCCAGGTCACGTAGGGCAGCGGGTCGAGAATGCGTGCCAGCACAGGTTCCAGCGCGCCGGGCACATCCGTGCGAAAATCGGACGAAACGCCGATGTGGAAGGCTTGGGTCATGGAGCTTCTCCTTTACTGCTTGCGCCAAATGAGCGGATTTTCGGCTTCGTTGTCCAGGGGATCGCCGATAGTCAACGTTTCGAAGTATTCTTTCGTCAAAATGTTGCGCTGGCCGTTAAAGGTGCTGCCATCGGGCATATAGGCGCAGGTCATGGCCCGCCGGGGCCGGGGCGTCAGGTTCACACCCGCAGCGTGGGCCACCAGCCCGTTGTGAAAGACGGCACTGCCTGCTTTGCAGGTCGCGGCCACAGCAGCAGTCTGCCGCCAACCGGGGTACATTTTGAAGATGCCGCCCAGGTTTTCGTTGATAGGGGTAGCCTCGAAGGTTGCCTCTTTGTGGGTTCCCGGCAGATACCAGAGGCAACCGTTCTCGATGGTGGCGTCATCCAGGGCCACCCAAATGGAGATGGCGTCTTTGGAGTAAAAAGACCAAAAGGGGTTGTCCAGATGAAAGCCCGTGTGGTTGCCATAGGGCGGTTTGTAGAGGGCCTGGTCGTGCCAGATGCGAATACCATCCACTCCGGCCAGGGTGGCCGCCACTTGGCCCAGATGGGGATCGAACATCAGATCGTGCATCACCGGGTGGGTGGTTGCCAGACGCAGGCATTGGGTAAAGACCTGGGCGTAGAAGGCGTCCGGGTCGCGCTGGTTGTTCAGGCCAACGGTGGAAGCCAGACGTTGCTCTACAGCTTCGTCGGTGGCCGTGCGCCAGGTGGCAAGTTCGTCGGCGTTCAAGAAACCGTCGATCACCAGAAAACCGTCGGCTCGGTACTGTTCAATCTGTGCTGCGGATAGCTCTGTTTTCACTGTTTTCTCCTTCAGTTTTCAACCACAAAAGCACAAAGGCACGAAGAAACGGAAAGGCGCTGTCCTTTGTGCCTTTGTGGTTCAATTTCTGTCCGATAATTTCGGCATTCCGTGACGTCGCCAGCTTTCCAGCCCGCCCCGCACCAATTCCTTGCCGCTCGCCACATCGATCTCCCGGTTGGGGCCACCCGCGTAGACAGAGACAACCGCAAAAGCAATGACTTTGCCCGTTGCCATCACCCGATCGACGGCGGCCAACACGTGTGCCATATCTGGACCGTTTGGCTCCTTTGTGGAATGGTCAGGGGTAAAGCGTTCATCCAGGATGTCGGCGTCGATATGCAGATAGAGTGCGTCGCAGCGTGTTGCCAGATCATCAATCGTCGGGCCAAGAGGCTCGCCGGGGAAGCCCTCCGCCGCGGCTGCAATGGGAATGCCCACCGCTCGCACCAGGGCCTCCTCTGCCGGGTCCAGATTGCGCACATCCACCATCACAATGCGATCCGTGGGCAGGGGTGCGACAATATGCGACCCTTCCCGCCAGCGGGGAAAAGCCAGCCCTGCGCAGACAGCCACGGGCATCCCGCCCAGGCTGCCGGTGATGGTTGTTTGGGGTGTATTGAAATCTCCGTGGGCGTCAAACCAGACCAGGCCGACCCGCAACTCTGGGCCGTGGGCATCTTGCAAGCCGCCGAGAATGCCGGTGATGTGGGTGCAGTTGCCGCCGGTGAGCAGCAACGCCCGATCTTCTCGTCGGGCCGCGGCCACGGCATCGGCAATCGCGCCATTGATCAATCCGAGATTCACTTCCCGGTTGTCTGTACGTTCGGTTTCGGGGAAGCGGGGTTCGACGATCGCGACGTGCGCGCCCGCAGCGTCGTACACACCTGCTCTGGCGTAGGCGTCCAGAGCGCGCTCGTCGCCCGGCGCGGGTCGGTCACCCACATAGCGCACACCGACGACTTGCAGAGAGGAGAGAGGGAGTGTCGTCATAGCTCCACACCGGCCAACTGGGCGTAGATTTTGACGATGGCAGCGTCGTCCATGCGGCCCATGCCTTGGGCCGATGCAGCCAGAAATAGTTGATGGGCCACGGCCGCCAGGGGCAGAGACAGCTTGTTTTCTTTGCCCGCTTCCAATACAATGCCCAAATCCTTGCCCCAAATATCAACTGCGCTGCGGGGGGTGTAGTCGTCGTCCAAAATGTGCTCGCCCCTGTTCTGGAACATCCACGAACCGCCCGCGCTGGCGCAGATCACTTCGTACATCTGGCGCATGTCGATCCCCTGTTTGGCGCCAAATACAAAGGCTTCGCCCATGGCAGCCAAATGGACCCCGGCCAGCAGTTGGTTGATGCTCTTCATCACCGACCCCAGGCCGGGCGCGTCACCCATGGGGTAGACGTTGGCAGCCACCGCATCCAGCAGGGCGCTGCACTTGTCAAAGACAGCGGGCGCGCCCGACGCCATGACGCTGAGCGCGCCTTCTGCCGAGCGGATCGGGCCACCACTCACCGGCGCATCCAGCATCTCCAGCCCCATTGCCGCCAGACGCGCGGCTGTCTGGCGGGCAAACGCGGGCGAGACTGTGCAGGAGAGCATCACCACGCTGCCAGAGGATAGGGCCGCAGCTGCGCCCCCGCTGCCAAAGAGCACGTCGTCGGCCTGGGCAGCGTTGACCACCATGATGATCAGCACATCCGCGCCGGTTGCGGCTTCGGCCACAGTGGACGCAGCGTGGCCGCCTGCATCCACCAGCACCTGCACAGCAGCGGGCGCAATGTCGTATCCCTTCACCACAAATCCGGCCCGCACCAGGGATTGGGCCATGCCCATGCCCATCGCGCCCAGGCCGACTACACCAACAGTTTGTGACACAGTATTCTCTCCTTATGAGGGGTGCAAGAAGTTAAACTTCTGAAACAGAAAGTTGTTTTTGAAGCCACGCTTGCCACTATTCGCCAAAAAGGGTGGCTCGTGCGTTGAAATAGGGCTTCTCGAAGAGCAAGTTCTGTCGGGGTGTCAGCTCTACATCGGCAGGTGGCTGGACATAGTTTCCACCCCAGGATTGTTGACCGGGGCTGTATTTATAGAGCAGCGAGCGGCGCTGGTGGTCGGCTTTCCAGGGTGCGGTGCCATGGGTGAGGGCTTCGGTGAAGATGACCAGTGAGCCAGCCGGGGCCGAGGGCACGACCACAGCATCATGGCCGACGTGCTGCTCTTTGACTTCGGTAGGGCAGGGGTAGTTGGATTTGTGGCTGCCAGGCACAGCGCAGAATCCCCCCTGCTCCGGGCCGGTGTCGGCCAGATTCCAAGAAACGACGGTCAGCCCGTTGTACATTTGGCCGTTGCGGAAATGGTAGTATTCGGGGGGATCGTAGGGGGTGGCACCGCCGTGGAGGTTGAGCCGTTCGGTCCCGGCGCGCATGTAGATGCCGTAATAATGGTCAAGGCGAAAACCATCGCCAAGAATCGTCTTGAGGATTGGCATCAGGCGCGGGTGATCGAGCAGATCGCAGAAGGGGGTTCCCCAATTGAGAAAGCCGCTAAAACGGGCCGAGTTGGTGTCGTCGCCTGGGCCAGACAAATCTTGTGCATCGATCAGCCGGTTCAATTCGGCCACTTCTGCCGGGGAAAGCACGTCGGGGATGATCAGATAGCCGCGCAGATCGAAAAGATAGCGTTGTACTTCGTCCATGGGTTTTCTCCTGGTGGGGGTGGTATTCGATGGCCGTTGGCAGAATTGTACCCTAATCCGCCCGGCGTGTGTAGACGACAAAATCAATGGCCTGGGCGCTGGCACTGGTAAAAAAGGCGACATGCTCGAAGCCATTCTGCAGAAAGGTGCGGGCCGAACGTTTGTTGAAAGCCGCGACGGTGGCGCGAAAATGTGTGGGATGTTGGGCCTGCAGGGCATAGGCCAGAACTGCGGTCAAAAAGGCGCTCCCCCGCCCCTGACCTGCGCGGTCGGGGCGCATTCCAAAACCGATGTCCAGCGCGTCCAGCTTTGCGTAATCAAACCCAGAAACCTGCGCCTCCGCCCCCCAGCAGCCAAAGCCCAAAAAGTCGCCGGTTTCATCGTCCACAGCAAAATAGTGGTGGGCGGGATCGGCGTAATAAGCGGCGGTGGCGGCCAGCAGTTCCCGCGAGGCATCAGCCGGTGCGCTGCTGTAGATGGCGTAGGGCGCAGGGTAGCGCCAGCGGGCAATGGCTTCGGCATCGCTGGTTGTCAAAGGCCGCGCCAAGTAACCAGTCTCCAATCTCATCTCTCCAATCTCATCACTCTAACTTCAACTTTCCAATAGCTCTTCCACCACCAGCGCCACACCATCGGCGTCGTTGCTGGCCGTAATGCGATCTGCCACCGCTTTCACCTCGTCCACCGCGTTGTCCATGGCCACGCCCAGGCCAGCTTCCTGCACCATCTCCACGTCGTTCACGTCATCGCCAAAGGCCGCCACGTGGTCCATAGAAATGGCCCACATCTCCATCAGATGATGCAGAGCGGTCGCCTTGGAGGAGCCAGTAGGCATGATCTGGGCCAAGTCATACTTTTCCGAGAGGAGCGCTTTGGCTGTGGCAGGCAGGCTGGCTGTTGATGTCACGGCCTGCTCGTATTCGCGCAGGGACATAATAATTTTGGCAGCGGGTCGGGGTCTCATTCCCAGCAGGTCGGGGATGTGGACATGGCCCCAGCGCTCGGACGGCTGGTTGACGTAGAGCACGTCGTCGATCTCGATACCCACCCGACCACCGGGCATGGCTGTCAGCAGAGCATCGACAATTTGCCAGACATCGTCCGCAGGCATCGTCCGGGTGTAAACAGCTTTGCCGTCCTGATAGATGGCCGCGCCGTTGTAGCAGACACAGGGCAAATGGTGCAGGGCGGGGGGGATTTGGCGGGCGCTACGGGGTGGACGGCCTGTGGCAATCACGGCCCTGCGGCCGCTGGCTTCCCACGCTGCCAGGCTTTCCAGAGTACGGGGTGAAACGCTCCCGTCGTTGCGCAGGAGGGTTTCGTCCAGATCGACGGCGAGAACGGAGATCATCGCGGGCCTTTCATTGTTTACTCGCCCCGGTAGGCCCGGTCGAGGAGTTGAATTGTGTGTTGTACCGGGATCGGTTTACCTAGTCGGCCCAAGTGGGTGCTGATTTGGGTCATGCAGCCGATGTTGCCAGTGACGAGCAGATCGGCCCCAGTGGCAGCCACCGAGTTGGCTTTGCGCTGGCCCAATGTCTGAGCCAGTTCCGGCTGTTCAATGTTGTACGTCCCCGCAGAGCCGCAGCAGATTTCCCCTTCGGCGATGGGCACGAGAGTCACGTTGGGGATGGCGGAGAGAAGACGCCGGGGCGCGTCACGCACGCCTTGGGCATGGGCCAAGTGGCAGGCATCGTGATAGGCGATTGTCAGCGGCGCGGCCAGGGCTGGCGGTGTCTCGATGCCCAGCTTATCCAAGAAGACGGTGATGTCCTGCACTTTGGCGGCAAATTGTTCGGCCTTGGCTTCGTCTCCGCTGCCAGCAAAAAGCAACGGATACTCGTGCATTCCAGAGCCACAACCCGCTGCGTTGGTGACAATCGCGTCTACATCCTCCAGGTGAAAGATGTCCAGATTGTGCCGGGCCAGGGAACGGGCCTGACCTGCTTCGCCGTTGTGCATGGAGAGCGCACCGCAGCAGCCCTGCCCCGCGGGGATCACCACTTCCACCCCATTGCGGGCCAGCACACGCACCGTAGCCCAGTTGATCTCCGGGGCCAGCACCTGCTGCACACAGCCTGCCAACAGGGCCACCCGCGCTCGCCGCGTTCCTGCGGCGGGAATCAGCGCAGGCAGGGGTTGGGCGGCTGGCATTTGCTCCGGCAGCAGCCCCAGCATGGTGCGCATGGGCGCAGGAAGAATCCCCTGCACAGGTCGGGCCAGTTTGCCCAGGGTTGCTGCGGCCCGGAATCGTCCCGGATAAGGCAGAGTCTGGTTTGCCATCAGCCGGGTGATTTTTTCGAGGAGAGGTCGCTGTCGCTGGGCCTCGGCCTGGGCGCGAAAAGGGGCCAGCAGTTCGCCGTACTCCACGCCAGAGGGGCAAACGGTGACGCAGCCCAAACAGCCCAGGCAGCGATCCACATAGGGCAGGGCGTCGGCCAGTTCCAATTCCCCTTCCAGCACCCCTTTCATCAGCAAAATGCGGCCGCGGGGGGAATCCATCTCTTCGCCCAGGGTCAGGTAGGTGGGGCAGGCAGGCAGACAGAAACCGCAGTGGACACACGCTTCGACCGCATGGGCCATCGCGGTGGCCTGGGGGCCGAGGTCTTCAACGGGTATGGCGTGGCGCAAGGGAAAACTCCTTTTTTAACGCAAAGATGCAAAGGCGCAGAGATCTCCTTTACATCTTTGCGTCTCTGCGCCTTTGCGTTAAATCCTGTTGTCATCCAGGGAAGGGGACGCCGATGCGCTGGCCCACTTCGCTCAACTCCGCGTACAGACCTGGATCGACGGGAATGCCATTGGCCTGACGCTTCTCCCGGTTCATTCCTTCGATCTGCCCCGGATAGTAGACGCCGTTGAAACCCGCGGCAGGTTCCAATTGGGTGTATTCGGAGAGCATGGCGGAAAGATGGCTCTTGAAGAGTTCCAGGGGCATCAGGCGGCGCACATCAATCGCCATGATAAAGTGGCCCAATTTGCGGGGTGCTTCCATCTCGCCGTACATTTTATTGATGTGGGGTCCCCAGGGCAGATTGCCCAGCACACTGCAAAAGATGTCGATAATCATCGCCAGACCGCTGCCTTTGGGGCCGCCAAAGGGATGCAGGCCAGCAATGGCGCTGGGGTCGGTGGTGGGGTTGCCGTCGGCGTCGAAGCCCCAATCTGCGGGGATGGGCTTGCCTTCAATCCGGGCCAGGGCCACTTTGCCCCAGGCGGCCTGGGTGGTCGCCATGTCCAGCAGAACGGGGATACCGTCGCCAGGGAAGCCAATCGCCAGGGGATTTGTGCCGAAAAAGCTCTTTTTAGCGCCAAAGGGGATGAGCATCTTGTCCGTAGCTGTCATCGCCATGCCAATATAGCCTTCGGAAATCATGCGCAAAATATAGTACGCGGTCATGCCGTTGTGGCTGGAATCGCGAATGGATACGATACCGGTTCCACTCTCGGCGGCCAGTTCCATGGCTTTGGTGGTGGCGTGATGGGTGATCACATGGCCCAAGCCGTCGCCGCCATCCACAATGCCCATGGAGGGCGCGGTCTTCTCAAAACGGATATCCGGGTGGGTTTTGATCGAGCCATTCTCCAGCCGTCGCAGATAGTGGGCCAGACGCACAACGCCGTGGGAATCCACCCCGGAGAGGTTTGCCAGCACCAGGCAGTCGGCGACGATCCCGGCGTCGTCGCGGGGGAGACCGGCTTTGGCTAAGACTTCGACAACGAATGCGTTGAGTTTTGCTTCGGGAATGAGAGTTGGACCTGTACTCACTGTTCACCTCTTGTGATGTGGATGCCCTGGAACATAAGGACACGGATGTTTACGAATAGGAAGGATTTTCACGGATGTTTCTACTTTGCTTGCTTGTTCCCATCGCTCCGCGTGGGAACACTCCCCGGACACTCTCCGGACGCTCTCCGGACGCTCTCCGGACGCTCCGCGTCCCATAGCATTACCCCATATACATGCCGCCGTTGATGTCCAGCACCACGCCCGTGATATAGCTCGACAAGGGCGAGGCGAGAAAGAGGACCACGTTGGCTACGTCTTGGGGTTGGCCCAAGCGTTGCAGGGGAATGGTGGCGGTGTAGGCGTCTTCGTGGTCGCCCACCTGTTGTTTGACCGGATCGGTGAGGATGACGCCGGGGGCAACCGCGTTGACGGTGATGCCGTAGGGGCCGCCCTCTTTGGCAAGGGTGCGGGTAAGACCGATGAGCGCTGCTTTGGAGGCCGCGTAGTGGATGCCCACTTCGATGCCGCCCACCCTTGCCGCCAGGGAGGAAAAGGTGACAATGGAGCCATCCCGTCGTTCTTTCATGCTGTCGATGAATGCCTGACAGACGAGGAACGTCCCGCGCAGATTTACGTCCAGAAGCAGATCCCATTCGTCCACCGAGACGGCGTTGATGCCCTTGCGGTAGGAGATCAGCCCGGCACAGTTGACGAGAATGTCCACGCCACCCGTCTCGGCGAGCACACGATCGCGCAGGGCTGTCACAGCGGCGGGATCGGCCAGATCGCAGGCCACAGCCAATCCAGCACCAATCTGGGATATGGTCTGCTGTGCGCCAGCTTCGTTAATGTCCACAGCCACCACGAACGCGCCCGCCGCGGCCAGGGTATGCGCGCAGGCCCGGCCAATCCCCGATCCGCCGCCGGTGATGAGTGCGATTTTACCTGTGAGGTCGATTTGCATTTGCGAAACTCCGTTAACGGGATTTGTAAAGCAGGAAAATCTTTCAAATTTTTAACGCAAAGTCGCAGAGAAGCAAAGGCGTGAAGAAAGATTTACAACTCATCGACGACTCGATGGACGCCTTCCTTGACAGTTTGTTCGCAGAATCAAATTTTTAACACAAAGTCGCAGAGAGGCAAAGGCGCAAAGAAAGATTTACAACCCATTGACAACTCGATGGACGCCTTCTTTGACAATTTGTTCGCAGAATCAAATTTTTAACGCAAAGTCGCAGAGAAGCAAAGATGCAAAGAAAGATTTACAGCCCATTGACGACTCGATGGACGCCTTCTTTGACATAGCGTTCACCAAAATTGATGACGAGGCCTAATTTGAGTTTGGTCAAGCGTAAATAGGTCAGCGTTTGCACTTCGAATATCGAATTGTATTCGGATACGGCTTTGCACTCAACGATAACTGATCGTTCAATCACCAAATCAAGGCGCAGAGGGTTGCCCAGCGCTTGCCCTTTGTAGACAATCGGAACCTCTTTTTGTCGTTCCACATGGAAGCCCGAACGCATCAGTTCGTAAGCAAGGGCCTCTTCATAAACGCTTTCCAGCAGGCCAGGCCCGCCCAAATTGCGGTGAACTTCTATTGCAGCCCCAACAATTATTTTGCTGACACGGTTTTCTAGTTTCTCCATCTCCCAGACCTTTCAACAACGCCGACAGATGATGCTCCTCTTCTTTGCGTCTCTGCTTCTTTGCATCTTTGCGTTGAGTTCTGGTGTTTCGACCTCAACCTTCTTCTGGGAAGAAAAACTCGTGAGTGGTCGGTTCGCTGTAGCCATCTACCCAGACCGATGGGATACCCGGATTTGCCAGGGCGGCGCGCACGATGCGCCGGTTGAAGAGACCTACCAGTTCGCTTTCCAGATAGTCGGCCACAGGCATCCAAAAACATTCTTCGATTTCGTGGGTGTCCATCACAATCGTTTCGCTGAGGGGCGAAAGACGGCAGACAAAATAGATGTCGGATTTGCCGTAGCGGTAGCCATGCCAGTGGCGGAAACAGGCCAATGCCTCAAATTTGGCCTCCACACCCGTCTCCTCCCGCACCTCCCGGATCACCCCATCCACAATGTGCTCGCCAGGATGGAGTGCACCGCCGGGCAATTTGTAATAAGGTCGGTTGCCCCGCCGGAAGCGCTCGCAAACGACCAAAACTTCCTGGCGGCTGTTGATGACCACCCCACCAGCACCAATGTAGTGGGTGGCATAGTAGGGGATCAGCGCTCCTTCCACCAGACGCAGAGTCAGCATCAGATAGGCATCCTGGGTGTGATGGAAGCCAAAGCCC
>JAHEML010000552.1 GCA_024643705.1 Caldilineaceae bacterium
GGCATTGACCTGGGAACAGTGAACGTCCTCGTCTATGTGCGCGGGCGCGGCATTGTCCTCCACGAACCATCTGTGGTAGCTATTCGGACACGGGACAGCAAGATGGTAGCTGTGGGCCACGAAGCCTATGACATGCTAGGTCGCACCCCCGAAAGCATCGAGGTTGCTCGTCCTATGCGGGATGGGGTGATTGCTGATTTTGTCGTCACCGAAGCCATGTTGCGTTACTTTATCCAAGCCATTGCGGGCCGCTTCAACCCCCTCTTCAAACCCAAGGTGATGATCAGCACGCCACGCGGTGTAACCAGCGTGGAAGAACGTGCTGTCCACGACGCTGCCATGCAAGCTGGCGCTGGTGCTGCTTATTTGATCCCAGAACCCCTTGCCGCCGCTTATGGAGCTGGGTTGCCCATCGGCACACCCACGGGCAACATGGTGGTGGATATGGGCGGCGGGACCACCGAGGCTGCTATCGTTTCTATGTACGACATTGTGGTCTGGAGCAGCGTGCGTGTGGGGGGCAACCGACTGGATGAATCGATCACCAGCTATATCCGAAAAAAATATAATCTCCTGATCGGTGATCAAACCGCAGAGGAGATTAAAATTGCCATCGGGTCTGCTCTGCCTTTAGAGGAAGAACGACGCATGGAAGTGCGCGGGCGGGATCAGGTCAACGGTCTACCCAAGACAATCGAGATCACCAGTGCCGAGGTGACCGAAGCCATGACCGAGCCTTTACAGGCGATTGTCAGCACGGTGCGGGCCACCCTGGAGAAAGCACCACCTGAATTGGCCGCGGATATTATTGATCGGGGCATGGTTGTAACTGGTGGGGGTGCACAACTCCGAAATATTTCCCGCCTCTTTACGTCGGAGACAGGCGTGCCTGCCTATGTGGCCGAAAACCCAATGGCCTGTGTTGCTCTGGGTGCAGGCCAGGCGCTGGAAAATTATGAAATCATGCGGCGCAGCCTGCCGACCGTCTACTCGTAGGCATGGTTCGTAGGGATGGTGCTGGAAATCGGACGCAGATGCTGCGAATTGGTGGTGATTGTAACGATGCAAACCAGACTACCCAACCGTAAAAATAACCCATTGTGAAATAGGATGGTAAGTGTAGTCTTTGCGTTGACTTCTTGTTTTTCGAGTTTGACAATCCATGTAGGGTGAATTACAATTGTTTTGGTGTGTTTTCAAGCCCCCCACAATTCTTGGAAAACCACCATCTTTTACGCGATGCGCCAAAAAACAGCAGTAGCAATCCGAGTGGCGCACATAGTCATTAGTGAGAATTGTTTGTGAATCGAACGATTATTAGCACTGAAAAAGCACCCGCCGCAGTCGGCCCCTATTCCCAAGCAGTAAAAACCGAACAATTTGTCTTTACCTCCGGCCAAATCGGCATTAATCCGCTGACGGGGCAACTTCGTATGGGTATCGAAGAGCAGACCCATCAAGTTATTGCCAATCTGTCAGCGGTTTTGTCTGCCGCTGGTTCGGGGATGGAGCGCATTGTCAAAACGACTATTTTCTTGACCGATATTGCCGAGTTTTCGACCGTCAACGCCATCTATGCAGGTGCGTTTGCCGGCGAGCCACCGGCACGCAGCACAGTGCAAGTGGCTGCTTTGCCTTTGGGCGCACTGGTCGAGATCGAAGCTGTCGCTTTGACAAGTTGAATCGAAAACGAAGTTAGACGGGGTACGGTTCTGTAGCGGTTAAGAAGTTATACGTGGTAGCACCGGGAAATATGAAGGTGTGTTTGAAGAGACCGAATAATGTGTATATGGAACAAAATTTTTTCGTGATGCAATCTTGTAATTTGGAGAAAGTTTCTGACCTATGAAGAGTGAGCAGGCAGTTTTGGACCCCAACCATTTCATGTACGGCTATGGCGATGAGCCGGAAATGGATATGGAAAACCACCCAATGGCGTTGCTTCTGGACGAGTTTGAAGACTCGTACATGAAGACTCCTGTCATGGGGGATATTCGCCAAGGCGTCATTGTCGACAAGCGCTCGGGTGAATGGCTGGTGGACATTGGCTTCAAATCCGAAGGCGTTGTATCGAGCCGAGACTTGGATCGACTGAGCGATGAGTTCGACAAGCTGAGCATTGGCGATGAAGTACCAGTCTATGTCATGCGCGAAGACAAAGACGGTAATTTGATGTTGAGCATCTCTAAAGCCAAAGCAGAAGAAGACTGGATTCAGGCTGACCAATTGCTGGAAAACCAAGAGACCAGTGTTGGGACAATCAGCGGCTACAACCGGGGCGGCGTGATCATCAAGATCGGCCAAGTGCGTGGGTTTGTCCCTGCCAGCCAACTAAGCAGCGAGAGCCAGAGCATGCAGCGCACCGACTTCGATCCAGAAGAGCGTTGGTCTAAGCTGGTGGGTACAGAATTGCGCTACAAGGTGATCGACCTGGACCGGCGGCGCAATCGTTTGATCCTCTCCGAACGGCTCGCCATGCGCGAATGGCGGCAGGCACAGAAGGAGAAATTGCTCGAATCCCTGAAGGAGGGTGGCACCGCAGAGGGTGTTGTCAGCAGCTTGGCAGACTTCGGCGCCTTCGTCAACTTGGGTGGTGCAGATGGCTTGATCCACCTGAGCGAATTGAGCTGGGGCCGAGTCAACCATCCCAGCGAAGTGATCCAGATCGGCCAGAAGGTAACAGTTCAGATTTTGAGCGTTGATATGGAACGCAAACGAATCGGCCTGAGCCTGCGCCGGATGCAGCCAGAACCATGGGAGACTGTGGCCGACAAGTACGAAGTTGGTCAGATTGTCCGTGGCGTGATCACCAAACTGGTCAACTTTGGTGCGTTTGCCCGGCTGGAAGACGATGCCGTGGAAGGTCTCATCCACATCAGCGAATTGGCTGATCGACGGATTACCCACCCCCGGGAAGTTGTCGCCGAGGGCGATGAATTCGATCTGCGCATCATCCGCATTGACATCGAGCGCCGGCGCATGGGCCTGAGCCTGAAACAAGCCTTGCCCGAACCCGAAGCCGATGAGTTTGATTGGGAGGTCGTGCCTTTGGATGAAAACCCAGACGCGATGGATGAAAGCGTCGTGGCAGTTGAGGCCGAAGCCACCGAGATTGCAGAGATGGTTGAGAATGATGTGGCGGAAACAGAGCCGGAAGACGCAACTGTTCCTGAGTTTGCATAACCCGAACAACCCTACTGTTAAAGTGAGCGGCGTACCGATGAACCATCGGTACGCCGTTTTCTTTTCTACCGGACTGGAACTCTACCCACATGATTGACGTCTTCACTGTGCGTATGGATGTCCGAATCAAGCTGTTCGCTTCGTGTTGACAAATCTATCCCTCGCTCGTTACAATAGGTATGAAATAAAATAAGCGTCTTCTTCTCTATTTTGCCTACCGAAGCGGAATTCCCGTTACGGCACTAGCTTTTCTATTGCTGGTATAATTCATCGGTACAATGTAATCGTATCAATCGACAGACCATTTTTTTTCCGTCGCTATTTTTGAGGTGCAAAACCCAATGTCTGACAAACTCGATCGTTTTACCAAACGGGCACGACGTGTGTTGACCCTGGCACAAGAAGAAGCTCTCCGTCTCAATCAC
>JAHEML010000553.1 GCA_024643705.1 Caldilineaceae bacterium
GCTGGCGACTGGGATGCTCTACCAGGGCTTGGGCTATATCCACCGGCTGGAAGGCGAGATCGGCCCGGCGCTGGCTGCGCTGGAGCGCGCGCTGTTTAGCTCGGGGGCCAATGGCTATATGGCAGCTCAACTGTTCTCGCTCTACGACACGGCCGCGGTGCACTTGCTGGCTGGCAATTTGGCCGATGCCCTGGCTTCCTACACCGAAATGGAGCATGTGATGGGTGGCGGTGTGGCAAGCCCCCTGGTTGCCAGCATGAATGTTGTGCGCGGGATGATCCTTTTTGAGCAAGGGCAGCTAGACCTGGCCGACGCAGAGTTGGCACGCTCGGTGGCTGGTGCGCAAATTGTCGGAATGGTTGGCTTTTCGCGTATGTCCCATCTGGCGTTGGCCCGTTTGCGCCAGAGCCAGGGCAGAACCGACGCTGCTTTGGCCGCAGTAGAGGTGGCTTTGGATTTAGCTCGGCAAGGCAATACGTATTGGATCCAAGCACAGGTGGACACTGTCCAGGCCCGTATTCTGTTGGCCCAGGGTCAGGCGGACAGGCTGGGGGCGTGGGCCGCAGAGGCGACTAAACCTTCGAGCCAACGAGGCTTTCTTCCTCGGGTGCAGCATCAGCAGGAGCAGATCGTCCTTGCCCGCTATCTGCTGGCAATGGGTGAACTGGAACGCTGCATGGCGTTGCTAGATGGGCTGGCCGGGACAGCGCAAGCGGCTGGATGGTGTAGCCACCTTGTCGAGATTCACCTGCTGGCCGCGCTCTGCGCCCAGGCACAGGGTGATGAGATCACCGCTCTGCATGAGCTTGGGGCTGCTCTACGCTTGGGCGAAACCAAGGGCTATGTGCAGATTTTTCTGGACGACGGGCCAGCTTTGCTCCCTTTGCTGGAAAGAGCGGGACGATCCGGCCTGCACCTTGCTTTTGTCGAAACAGTGCTGGCCCGCATCTCCAAAACTGCCACCCCAAATTCTCCCACCCTGGTTTCTCCCACCCTGGTTTCTCCCACACTGGTTTCTCCCACACTGGTTTCTTCGCTCTCCTCCTCTGCATCGTATCCTGGGTCTGTCAACCCAATCCAACCCCTCACCCGCCGAGAACTGGAAATCCTGCGCCTGGTGGCTGCCGGGCTTTCCAATCAACAGATCGCCGACCAGTTGACAATTGCCCTGGGCACGGTAGGCAAACATACCAGCAATATCTTTGTCAAGCTGGGCGCGGCTAACCGGGCGGTTGCTGTGCTGCGGGCTGGCGAGCTTGGTCTTTTGTAAAGAGAATTACCCGCGCAGATAAACAGACTGCCCCCCCAAAAATAAACAAGTAAATAAACATCTGTTGGCTGACTTTGCCCCCACACGGTTGTATAGTGGGGGCATCTTCGCGAATGGCCGCAAAGAAGAAATCGGGAGAAGACCATGGATGGGACAAGGGTGATTGATGGCTTGGAAATCCGTTCACCGCTTCGGTTCAGCCAATCGGTTGTGCTGTCGACCCCAGTGGAGACGATCTTTGATCTGGTGTCGAGCCACGTGCATCTGTGCGATCTGATACCCAATTTGCACAGTGTCCATGTGGAGATGGGGATGAGCGAAGGAGCGGCAGGCGTGGGCATGGTGCGCTGGTGCGATTTTGGCAATGATATGTGGATTGAGGAGAAGATCGTCCTCTGGGATCCACCCAATGCTTTCGCCTACCAGATTGTCGCGCCCAACCCCTTCGGTCTGACCGACCATCTCGCGCTGATTCATTGTTGCCCTACCGATTCTGGAAGTCGGCTCACATGGCAGCAGCACTACCATCATGCCGACCTGACCTCCATGGACGCCCTGATGGTGTCGATGATGGATGGGCTGATGATGAATTTATCCCAACGTTATAACGATTCGGGCTAGCCGGGGGTAGGAAGGGGGATGAAGGGTTGGCTGTCCGATTTTGCCAATTGTTTACGGGTGAATCTGGGTATCGATGACATGTTGCTACAACGTAGCCGAACCATGTTCACACGGCCTATGTGTTTCGTATGATCTTTGTTTCAACAGGTTTCAGCCTGAATAGTTATCCACAACTTTACATTTCAAGGAGTAAACGAACGTATGAAAAGAACATTATCGATCGCAGCTAAGATTGTGGTCTATGGTACCTGTTTGTTTCTGTTGCCCTTTTGGTTCTTAGCCTATTTTGACCCTATGGCCGCAATGAACCTGTCTAGCATCGGTCTCGTACCATCCGAAGCGTCTCAGGTTCTTGGGCTATCGAATATCCGCGGTTCGGTTGGGGGGCTGCGGCTTGCCATTATTGGAATAAGTTTCATCGGGACTTTTTACAAAAAACCTGATATGTCTTTGAGCGCTGCCATTTTGGTTGGCGCGGTATCCCTGGGTAGATTTCTGAGTCTTGGTCTGGATGGCTGGGAAATGACAAGTTTTGGTACAGCTGTTTATGAGCTCGTGATCGTTCTATCTTTACTGTACCTTGGCGGCTTTCTTACAAAGTCGAAGACTACCTAGAGGCGTAGATGTAAAAACCCCCTAATGTAGCTTTTGTGCAACTTGTTTTTGGCGATTTTTCGCTACACCCACATCTGAGTGTGCAAAAGCTACGTTCGTATTGGCGAATCAAGGAGCAAATGATGACAAGCAATCAAACAAAGAGCGTACTGGTGACAGGCGCAAATTCCGGCCTCGGTTTCGAGGCGGCGGCGCAGTTGGCCGAGCAGGGGTATGGTCGGGTGATCCTGGCCTGCCGTACATTAGGGAAAGCAGAAACGGCGCGGGGAGAATTGGTGAAACGGGTCGGGTCCAATCCCTTCGAGACTCTGGCAGTTGACGTATCCAGCATCGCGTCTGCCCAGGCAGCCAGCGACGAGTTGATCAGGCGGGGCAAACCCATTGATGCTCTGCTTCTGAACGCTGGCTTGGTTCCTGGCGACACCCTGCAAAAAAGCGTGGATGGCTTCGAAATATCATTCGCAGCTTCCCTGGTCGGCCATCATGTGATGACCCTGCGTCTTCTGGAAGCGGGCCTTTTGCCCACAGGCGCACGGGTGGTCATCGCTGGATCAGAGGCCGCACGGGACGACCTGCCCGCCATGATGGGCACAAAGCCCTTCGATTTTGCGACAGGTGTGCCTAAAGAATTCGGCAGCAATTATCATGCTGCCATGGTCTCTTTTGCCAGAGCAACAAAGCCGGAAAAGTATCACAACATGAGATATTATGGGACATCGAAGGTCTTCACCTCCTGGTGGACAGCCGCTATGGCCCGACGCTATGGGGATAGTATTTCGATCTACACCGTATCACCTGGATCCAACATGTCGACGAACGCAGCTCGACACACAACTGGTGTCATGGGGTTTATGTTCACCAAGATTATGCCTGTGATCGGCCCATTCATGGGGATGTCTCAACCCATCCCACTTGGGGCCAAACGCTATGTTGATGTGCTGACCGGGGTTGGTAGCAGGTACACAAACGGCGGATCGTACATGTCCAAGCCGAAGAAGCTTGTCGGCCCGCTATCCGAGATTAAGTACGCGCACCTGTTGGATGTTGAACGTCAAGAGGTTGCTTGGTCTGTTCTAAGCGAGTTGACGGGAACACCCGCCC
>JAHEML010000554.1 GCA_024643705.1 Caldilineaceae bacterium
AAACTGTCAGCCCTGGGTTATACTTTCCTCAACCCCGCCGCAGATACTGTCACCGACCGTTTTGTATTAAATCAATCGTTTATCGAATCGATATCCTTGCGCCCCAACCGCCTTTCGACCCAACCGCCTTTCGACCGGTGGGGTTAGCCCCTCATAGATTCTATATCCATACCATCAAGGGAAATCTGCTATGTACGACACACAAGTTTGGACCAAGCACTACGATCAAGGTGTTCCTGAGGCAGTGCAGTATCAGGGGCAACT
The DNA here is from genome assembly GCA_024643705.1 of Caldilineaceae bacterium. Lineage (GTDB taxonomy): Bacteria > Chloroflexota > Anaerolineae > Caldilineales > Caldilineaceae > JACQGT01. The sequence goes on from JAHEML010000554.1 coordinate 265, forward strand.
CATTCACCAGACTTTGGACGCCGCCGCAGCCAAATATCCCAACAAAGTGGCTCTACGTATGGTGCTACGATACCTGCCATTGGGGATCACGATTCAGTCGAAAATGGCATACCACGAATTGGTCGATGCCACCAATCGCTTTGCGGCTGCTTTGCAAAATATGGGTGTCAAACCGGGTGATCGAGTCTCGGTCATGCTGCCCAACCTTCCCCAGCAGGTCATTGCCTTTTTTGGAATTCTGAAGGCTGGCGCGGTGGTGGTGAATACAAATCCTACTTACACCGCCAGAGAGATCCAGCACCAATTGTCCCACAGCGGCGCCGAGACGATTGTCATGCTGAGCAGCCTGTACAGCCGCTTGCAAGAGGTCAAAGATCGCACCCCCATCAAACGGGTGATCATCGCTGATGTAGGCGACACATTGGGATTCCCATTCAAATCCTTGGTCGAGAAACAGGTACGGGCCAGTGGGCTGATGGTAGACTTGCCCGCCGCATCGGGCCTCTTTCGTTTCGGCGAACTCCTGGCAAGCAGTGCGGCCAAAGCCCCTGCCATCAACGCCAAACCTGATGATATGGTGGTCCTTCAATACACCGGCGGAACAACCGATGTCCCCAAGGCGGCCATGCTCTCTCATGCGAATCTGATCACGAATGTGCTCCAGTTGCAAGCTTGGATGCCAGACCTGGAACGCGGTGGCGAGAAGACCTTGGGTTCCATTCCGTTCTTTCACGTCTACGGCATGACAGTCGCCATGCTCTTTACCCTGCATAGTGGGGGCGAGTTGATCGTCACTCCGGATCCCCGCCGTACCGAGTTGATTCTGGAGATCATCCACCGGGAGAAGGTATCTCTCTATCCTGGCATTCCAACCATGTACTCGGCCATCATCAACCACCCCCGGGTCACCGACTTCGACCTGCGTTCGGTCAAAGCGTGTATGTCTGGCGGCATGGCGCTGCCCGTGGAAATTCAGCGCCGTTTCGAAGAGATCACGGGGGGGAAGTTGATCGAAGGCTATGGCCTGACAGAAACGTCGCCCGCGCTTTGTGCCAATCCCCTCGACGGTGTCCGCAAACCCGGCTCGATAGGCATGCCGATTCCTTCAACCTACATTGAAGTCGTTTCCCTCGACCAGCGTGAGGATGGCGGCTACGATCGGGTCGCGGTTGGAGCAGAAGGGGAGTTGATTGCCAAAGGCCCCCAGGTGATGGCAGGCTATTGGAACGCAAAGGACGAGACGAGCAAATCCATCGATAGCGACGGCTGGTTCCACACCGGAGACATTGCGCGCATGGACGCAGATGGCTGTTTTTATATTGTGGATCGCAAGAAGGATGTGATTATTGCCAGCGGTTTCAATATTGTGCCGCGCGAGGTAGAAGAGGTGCTTTATATGCACCCCAAAGTGCAGGATGCCGTTGTGGCCGGCTTGCCCGATCCCCGACGCGGGGAAACAGTGAAAGCCTATGTGGTTTTGAAAGCGGGCGAGAGTTGCAGCGTGGAAGAGATTCGGGATTTCTGCAAAGAAAACCTGGCCCCCTACAAAGTCCCAGTCTATGTAGACTTCCGGGACGATCTGCCCAAGAGCCAGGTTGGCAAGTTCCTGCGCCGTGTTTTGAAGGAAGAGGAGATGGCAAAGCAATCCGAATAAAAAATACGCTGGCGGCGTGCCCAGCGTAAACGAACACGATGAATGAAGAAACAATGAGAATCAAGAAAGGTGAGATCGGCATCCGATCTCACCTTTTTCGTTCAACCATGTTTTTTGCAACTTTTCCAACACTCCAGCCCAAAAATACCCCGGCCAGAACGTCCCCCACATAATGAATCCCCATTGCCACCCGCGCCCAGCCGATCCACACCCCGACCAATGGGGCTAGCCAGCCCATGCCTGGTAGCAGCGCTTCTGCCCAGACCAGGATCACACCCACCCGCGCCCCATGCCCGCTGGGAAAACTATGCTGGTCGGCTCCGGGGCCGTAGAGAAATTGACCAGCGCCTGGCCGAGGTCGGCGAACAATCTGCTTGAAGACCAATGTGGTCAAAACCGAAACGACAAACGCACCCATCCATCCTACAAGGGTACGTTTTCGTGTCTTTGTTTCATCTGCCGGTTGTTTGCCCGCCTGCCACCACAGTAAGCCGGTCACAGCGACCCACAGCAGGCTATCACCCAGGTGTGCGCCCACATTTGCCAGCCCAAAAAGAGGGTTGCGCCAACTTCGCTGTGCGCCATCCAGCGCAATCGCTTTGGTCAAAGAATCATCGATGGGGGCAAGAACGGCAACAAGCGATGAGAGAAAAGAGGACACGTACGAAACCTTTACAAATTAATGGTAGTTGGATCACCTCATCATGTCCGATCTCGTCTGCCGACCAGAGATTGGGAGATTTGAGATTTCACCTCTCACCATACCTGCCAGGTTTACAAAACCTGGCAGGTATCTCCAACCGCGGCGATCCACCAATTCCTTCGGCAGATTCAGAACGCCGCAGCATCCTCCGCGTTCTATTTCTCTCCAAAATCAGGGCCGCATGGACTGGAGCAACCGGGGGAAGGCAATCGCCTCGCGCAAGTGGCCGATGCCACAAATCCACGAAACAGTGCGCTCGACACCCAGCCCAAAGCCGCTATGCACAACAGACCCATACTTGCGCAGTTCCACATACCATTCGTAGGGTTCCATGGGCAGACCGTGTTTCTGAATCGCCGCGATCAACTTCTCCGGGTCGCTCATCCGCTCGCTGCCTCCGGTGATCTCACCATATCCCTCCGGCGCGAGCATGTCCACGCTGCGGCAGACCTCCGCCCGGCCCGGTTCCGGCTCCATGTAGAATGCCTTCACCTGGGTGGGGTAGTGGTGAACAAAGACCGGCCTGTCGAATTGCGCCGCGATGTATGTCTCGTGGGGGCTGCCAAAGTCGTCGCCCCAAGGGATTGCTGGCACCGGATCGTCGTAGCCGGGGACTTTCTCGCCTGCGGCAGCCGCGGCGTTTACCATCGCCACTGCTTCGTCGTAGTGGATGCGGGGAAAGGGAGCCATCACCCGTTGCAGCGCAGTGGTGTCTCGTTCCAATACCTTTAACTCTTCGACATTTTCTACCAGGCAGCGCTGAACCACGTAGCTGACCATCTCTTCCTCGATCTCCATCAACCCTTCCAGGTCGCAAAAAGCGATCTCTGGTTCCAGCATCCAAAATTCTTGCAGGTGGCGGCGGGTTTTGCTCTTCTCTGCGCGGAAGGTGGGGCCAAAACAGTAGACCTTGCCAAAGGCGAAGATGTTTGCCTCGTTGTACAGCTGACCTGTCTGGGCCAAGTAAGCTGGTTCGCCGTGA
>JAHEML010000555.1 GCA_024643705.1 Caldilineaceae bacterium
TGTGACCAGGCCGGCCACAGGCGCGGCTGTCTCGGTGTTGGATGCCATGTCTTGCGCCAAACCGATTATTGCCACCGACGCCGCCGGAAATACACTCACTGTAACCCATGGGGTCAATGGTCTCATCGTCCCCGAGCAAGACCCCTTGGCCCTGGCCCAGGCTATCGTATATCTGGCGGATAAGCCAGCGTTGCGCACCGAGATGGGGCTGGCTGGCCGTCGTCGTGTCGAAACCGACTTGGGTTGGCCTGTCCTGGCCGGGCGTTATTTGGCCCATTTCGAAGAATTAACGAAGAATGCGACCCAAGCATAAAACGCGAAGCGTGAGATCGCCGTCTGATCTCACGCTTCCCTCTTTATCCTCAATTCCTACCTTCACTCCTTACCTGCCTGCCTACCCCTACCCCTACCCCTTCGCCACATAGCCTTTCTGCAAAATCTCCAGCATGGCCGTCATTTGCCCGTTGGCAAAGGCCCGACTGCGGCTATTCCAGCCCCCGTCATTGCTCATCTGGGGCACATGATCATCGATCATATAGCCGCTGAATCCCAGCTCCCACAGCATCTTCATCACCTCGAACATGTCCAGATTGCCCTCACCGATGAATCCTTCGCGAAATTTGGGCACACTCCCCAACACATCCCGAAAATGGACGTAGACAATCTTGCCCCGCTCGCCAAAATAGCGCAGCCCTTGCATACACTCTGCCGGACTCATCTCCGACCAGGAGCCAACGCAGAAATCCAGACCGTGGTTGGGGCTGTCGCCGATTTCCAGCGCGCGTTTGAAGGCGTCGAAGCTGCGCATGATGCGTGCCACACCCCCCAGGGAAGGCACAGGGGGATCGTCCGGATGCAGCGCCAGGGTGACCCCGGCTTCTTCGGCAACGGGCAATAGGGCCTTGATGAAATACGCATAGTTGGCCCAGATTTCGTCGTCGGTGTAAACCCGGTCGAACGACAAGGGCGCATTCTTGGCCGCTTCCATGTCGAAGGCTGTCACTTGCGCGCCGCCCCGCCCCGGTGTGGTGGTCGATGTACGCCAGACGCCGCAGACAACAAAATGGTAGCCAAAGACAGGAATGCCCGCCTGCCCCATGTTGCGGATGGTGGCCTGCATATTCTCGATCTGTTCGTCCCGGCCCGGTTGGCCCAGCATCACCTTGTCGTAGAATTTGATGGGCACATTCTCGATGGCGTTAAGCCGTAAACCCGCATCCTCGCAACGGGTGCGCAGCCGCAGCAGGTCCATATATTCCCAGCGGCTCTCGCCGGGCAGGTGGGGCGAGCCATGAAAACAGTTGAATTGAAGGTCTTGAATGCCCATCTGTTTGGTGTACAAAATAATCTCGTCGGTCAGCTCGCGAATCTGGCCGACCGCCACGCGCATGGGTAATTCGTTGTAGTTCATTGGGTGTCTCCTGAATAGTGGAACCTCGACTGAACAATTGGCCGGATATGTTTATGACGACGGACGACGGATGATTGACGACTGGCGGCAGGTGGCAGATAACCACGGTAGTCCGTCGTCGGCTGCTGGCGCCGTTAACGCCGCCGATAAACCTCCGCAAAATCATCCAGCGGCTGCCAGCCCAGCAGCCGCTTTGCTTTGTCGTTGGGGAAGACCCCCAAAGGCGTATCTGCCCCGATGTGCATATACTCGTAGGGCGAGGGCAGCCCGTCCATCTTCAGCGCGCCACGGATGGCATGTGCCGCGTCCATCCATGAGACAGCCAGAGTGGAGATGCGTTTGGGCAGCACATCTGGGTTGACAAACTGGGCGAAGGTGAGCGTGGGCACACACAGGCCGTAGTGCTCGGCGAAGATGCGGCAAATCTCTTGGCCCAGGAGCTTGCTGGGCAGATAGACCCACCAGATGCCGGGCCGGGGCGCAATCTCGTCCACCAGAAAAGTGTCCCAGTCGTAGCCACCACCCCCCCGCTGCCCCAGCATAAATGGCCCCGTATGCACCACCCTTTTGATGCCGTGGGCCACTGCCGCATTCATCACATTGAACGCACCATTGGCGTTGACTCGAAAGGCATCCACCGGGTCGTGGCGCACCACCGATACATTCACAATTGCGTCCATCCCCGCGCAGGCCGCGTGAACCTGGGTTGCATCCCGCACATCCACCACCTGCCATTCGTGGGGCGGGGTGGGCCGCACGGGCAGGGGCGCACCCGGCGATTGGGGCGGGATGTTCATCAATTCTTCCACGGGTTTCACATCGGTCAACCGTAGGGTGTAGTGGGGAGCCAACGCCAGGGCCAACGCTGCACCCAACGGCCCGCCAGCGCCAAAGACGACCACTTTGCGGATCGGTTTGGCGGGAATAGGCACGGGTTTTTGGAAACTGGGCGTTGCCCCTTCGCTGGCCCAATGCCCGGCAAAATCATGCTGGGGTTTGTAGCCAAAGGGTTCGTCGCCGGCCACCGTCACAGGAACCCGTGTGCGCTGGCCCGCCGCGCCGATATGGTAGACTTTCCAGCCCTCGGCCTCCACCTCCACCTCCAGCGCCCGCCGCAAAGCCGACACCCCGTCGTCCACGTGCAGCCAGCGGCGATCGTAGGGGTGGCTGAGGGCATGGGCGTCGTCCACTACTTCACCCAGACGCAAGCAGAGGGTGGGCAGATGGGTGACCCGGGCCACTTCGCGCAGGGCCACTTCGGCCAGATAGGGGCACAGTTGATCAAGGCGGGGCTGGGGGAGGGGTCGCCAGCTTTCGTCGGGCCGGTAGTCGTCCCACAGGGGCGCGAAGAAGTCCAGGCTGCTGCCCAACAGTATCCGCTGCACTCCCGCCGTCGATGCCGCCTTGGCAAGCTCATACGAGCCCCGGGTGGCCTCTTCCAGGGTGGCGTTGTCGTCTTCCAATCGGGTGTAGAGCGGTGTCAGATGGACAATGTGGGTGATTCCCGCCAGAATTGTATCGAGAAAATCGCTGTCGCGCAGGTGGCCGGTGTGGGTTTCTGCGCGGGCCAGGGGCGCAGAAAAGCGAGCGTCCACGGCGCGAATCGCAACATCTGCGGGCAGAACAGCAATCAGGCTGCGGGCCAGGAGCGAATCTGCGCCGGTAATGAGAAGATGCATGGTTGGTTCTCCATGAAGAGATGAGAGGGGAAGAAGGTGGTGCAGGATGGCTTCCACCATTGGGGTGCTGGCTGAGTTGTGACACAGAAAAGACGATGACTGAAATGTATCACAAAGGGGTGAGGTGGACAACCAGATTTTACGAGGGGCTATGGGCAGTTGAACAGGGGGAGCGCAGAGGGCTTGCTTGCTTCTACGGCTCGAAAATACGAAAATTTGCTTGGTCTACCCGGCTGGACTGATGCATGAGTACTGCGTTCATCAACTCAATTGCCATCCGAGATTCAAGCGTGATCCCGGCGCGCACACCCACACAGGGGTCGTGTCGCCCTTCGGCGAGTTGGTATTCGATCTCTTCCAGGTCTTTGCGCACCGACAGTTGGGGCTTGGTGATGGTGGAGGTGGGCTTGAAGCCTACCCGGCAGACCAGGGGCGAACCGGTGGTGATGCCCCCCAGCAACCCACCATGGCTGTTGGACTGGTAACCACTGCGCCGAATGGGATCGTTGTTT
>JAHEML010000556.1 GCA_024643705.1 Caldilineaceae bacterium
GCCCGGAAACTGCGGGCGACCCGATGATTGTGCTGCAAGAGGGGACGAATGGTTGGGTCTGCTATCCCGACCGGGCGATTTCACCCCGGGATGACCCGTCTTGTCAAGACCCTATTATGGACGCAGGGTTTGCCAACGGCGCAAGCCGTGACGTGCCCGACCTGGGCCTAGGCTATATGCTGGCAGGCGGCAGCGACGAGAGCAACACCGATCCCACAGCCTCCGGCCCAGCCGAGGGCGAGGAGTGGGTTACCACCCCGGCCCACCTGATGGTGATGATTCCTGGCGGCTTTGACCTGGACTATTACACCACAGACCACAACTCTGGCTATCCCTATGTGATGTTCGCCGGCACCGACTACGAACATCTGATGATCCCCGTGGCCGATATGCCGGAGATGGATATGGGGGCGGCGCACAACGCCGAAATCGAAGAGATGAAGGCCGAAGCCATCGAGATGGAGCTGCTCACTTTTGATCTGATGATCGCACGGGATTGGGAAGCATACGATGCCCTCACTCATCCCGACTTCTACCAGTTTGGGCCGGATGGCGGGTACATCGAGCGGGACACCGCCCTGGCCGGTCTGATGGACGAGAATCTTGTGGTGCTTGCGCCGGAGCTGAGTGAGATGCGGGTGCAGATGCTCGCGCCGAATGCGTATGTGGTCACCTATCGCCTCAATTTCAACGGCTCCTATGACGGCTTCCACTTCTCGAATCCGCGCACAGTTGCCTCGGCGTGGGTGAAGGAGGCAGGCGTCTGGCAGAATGTCTTCCTGGTGGAGCAGATACGCACCGCGCCGCTCTACGATACGGATTTGATGCCCCCGACTGTGATGCTCCCTAATGGCTTCCAGCCCGAAGGGATCGCGGTGGGCCGGGATGCGACTGCCTACGTCAGTTCGGTTGGCTCTGGGGACATCTACCAAGTCAATCTGGCAACGGGTGAAGGCACTATCTTTGCCGCAGGGAAAGAGACGGAGAAGGCGTTGGGGATGGTCTACGATCAGCGGACCGACCTGCTCTACGTGGCCGGTCACGACTCCGGTTTGGGGCTGGTCTACAATGGGCTGACTGGGGAACTGGTGGCGAATGTCCCGTTTACCACCGACCCTGACGGACTGGTCAACGATGTGGCCCTGGCCGATGATGTGGTCTACTTCACCGATTCCAATCTGCCCCTGGTCTATCGTCTGCCGCTGGATGCCGAGTACCAGCCCGACCCATCCGCTGCCCAGACAATCTCCCTGACGGGCGAATTTGAACATCTGCCCGGTGGGATCAACGGCAATGGCATTGTCGCCACAGCGGACGGCACAAAGCTGATCGTCGCCCACACAGACCTGGGCAAACTCTATACTGTCGATGCGGCCACAGGCGAGGCCACGGAGTTTGCGTTGGATGGAGAAGTGGAGATTTATCATGACGGGCTGGTTCTGGCCGGCGATACTCTCTATATCGTCAACTACAACGACAAAATCTACGAGATTGCCCTAGCCGCCGACTGGCTGTCCGGCACGATCCTGCGCACAATCACGGACCCGATGCTGGAGGCGCCGGCCACGGCTGCCCTCTACGACGATGCGCTCTATGTGGTCAACGCCCGCTGGGACGCGGAACAGACGCCGGATACGGAGTTCTGGCTGACCCAACTCCGTCTGACGGCCCCGGTGGCCGATATGCAAGGCAGCGGGGCTGTGCTGTCTGTGGATGGGGCTGGGGGCGCGGATAGCTTCGCCACCATTCAGGAAGCGCTGGCCCACGCAGCCGAGTTCGCCCCGGAGCAATCGGTCACTATCGAAGTTGCCCCCGGCGACTATCTGGGACCGATTGTCATCGACCGGGCCAATACGGCTCTGATTGGCCTCAGCGGACCCCAATACGACGGGGACGGCTATCTGATTGGGTTCGACTCGCCGGTCAGCATTACCATCGCCGCGGACTTGGCCCAGGCCGAGAATATCATCGACATTCGAGCGGACAATGTGACGGTCAGTGGTTTCTCAATTGACGGCGGCAGCTTCAAGACCGACGATCTCAACGGCGGGATTGGTGTCAATGTCATCACCCCGGACACCCATCTGCGCGGATTGGTTATCAGCGACAATATTGTGGAAAACATGGGCGACACCGCCATCTACACCCACCAGGCCGACGCCACAATTGCCCGCAACCGCTCGGTTACACCCGGTTTTCTCGGCTTCAATGCATCTGGCAGCGCCGCGGACGGTGACGCCGAAGTGACGGTGGAGAAGAACTGGTTTGTCAACAAAGAGCTGGGCATCTGTATGATTGGCTCGGTCTGGGATTCCTTCGAGCGGGGCGACGAGTTCGGCCCGGCGGGGATTGTCATTGCCGTTCGTGACAACTACCTGGCCAACAATACGCCCTTCTTCGGTTGGATGGATGGGCACGGTCTATACCTGCCTGCCGTTATGGAAAACCCCTATTACAACCCAGCCCAGGAAGTGACCCTGCGCGGTGAAATCACGGGCAACACATTTGTTAACAGCGCGGGCGCGGCGATGGCTGTGCGGGCGGGACATCCGGAAGAAGAGGGTCAGTTCCACACCGAACTGTTGCTGGCTAACAACATTTTTGAAGACAATCTCACCATTGCCAAGATCACTTTCAGCACTGGCGAAGGCTACGCCCACAATTCCAGCATTACAATTGCGGATTTGGATCAGGCGATTCCCCAGGCGGATATCGATGTGGCTGATCTGGGGTCCAGTGATGACAAGAACACACTTACCATATCCAAGACTGCGCCGTAACCGATTATCCTGGGTGAACAACTGGGGTATTCGTCCAGCCATGTACGCCGACTAATTCTACCTGTTCAAGAAATGGCCTGCCGGAACTTCGGCAGGCCATTTCTTACTATTAAGTGAAACCGGAAAAGTATTTAGAACACCAATGACAGGGTTTACGGATTTGATTTCTGTAAATCAGCGTTTTCAGCGTTCATCTGCGTCCAAAAACTTTCTTGGAATCACTTAAATACACTGTAAATTAAATCTTCGTAAACGCTCGTTTGCTTGATTCGATACACCTTAAAGACGCAGAATCCGAGGGATTCTGTCTGCCATTCAATCAGTGCTCACTGGCCTAGCTGGTTGGATTTACAGAACCACACAAAACTTTGTTTGCGGCGTAGCGGTCTCTCTTTTTTACCTTGACCAGACTGCATGGTCAAGGTAAACTCAATCCTGAATATGGGGTGATCTTTTACCCCAATCGTCGGTTCTTATCCATCTCGCCGGAGGAAAAGTCTATGTCAGCAAATAATGAAGGTCGAAAGCCTGGGTTTGGCTCAATCGTACGTCAGGGCGCAATCGGATATGTGGTTGCTACCGTGATCAATGTGATCCTCTTCTTTATCGGCTCGGCCATGGGTGCATTTCCCCCGGATGCGTTGACGCCAATGGGTGTGCCAGTGGACAGCTTGGCGGTGATCGTCTCGTCGCTGTCTGCTACTGTGGCTGCGATTATTGTCTATTTTCTGTTGCACCGCTTTCTGGATGCAGCCCAGGCCAGACGCATCTTTGTGATTCTGGCGGTGGTGATTTTGGTGGTGATGGCATAC
>JAHEML010000557.1 GCA_024643705.1 Caldilineaceae bacterium
GCGCGCCAGCTTCAACACCCGGTGATATGAGCGCGCGCTCAAATCCATCTGGCGCACGGCCATCTGCATGAGATTCTTGCCCGCGTCGTCGATACGGCAGAACTGCTGCACCTCGGCCGGCCCCATATCCCCGTTGACCAGCACATAGGGCTTGTCTACGGCGGCAAAACGGGCCGCCTGGACTTTGCGCGCCGCCTCCACCCGCGCCCGGATGACAGCCGACGCTTCGCCTCCATCCAGATTCGCCAGTTTTTCAAAGGGGACACGCATCACATCCACGTGGATATCGATGCGATCCATCAGCGGGCCGCTGATGCGGCTCTGGTAGCGTTGCACCATGCCCAGGCCGCAGGTGCACTCCTTGCGGTCGTCGCCGTAATAGCCACAGGGACACGGATTCATGGCCGCGACAAATTGAAAATTAGCCGGAAAAGTGAGAGAACCGGCGGCCCGGCTGATGGTAACCACTTTGTCTTCCAGGGGCTGGCGCAGGGTCTCCAGGTTCTTGGACCCGAACTCTGGCAATTCGTCAAGGAACAGCACCCCCCGATGGGCCATGCTCACCTCGCCGGGACGAGGCCAACGCCCGCCCCCAACCAAACCAGCGTGGCTGATGGTGTGATGGGGCGCACGGAAGGGCCGACTGCGAATCAGAGGTCCCTCATTGCCCGACGCCCCGTTGCCCAATTCTCCGGCTACGGAATAGATGCGGGTGATCTCCAGCGCTTCCGCAAGGGCGAGCCGGGGCAGAATCGAAGGCAATGCACGCGCCAGCAGCGTTTTTCCCGCGCCGGGTGGGCCGGTGAGCCGGATATTATGCGACCCAGCGCAGGCCACTTCCAATGCCCGCTTCACATGCTCCTGACCTTTCACATCCCGAAAATCGATGAGAAAGCGGACATTGTCGTTTTCATCAAAGGCAAATTCGTTGACATGGGGAGCAATAGACTTGCGCCCGGTCAGGTGGTGGACCAGTTCGGCCAAAGTGCCAACGGGAAACACGGTCACACCTTCTACCAAGGCCGCCTCTGGTGCATCCTCCACAGGGACAAAAAGACGCCGAAAGCCCTGCTCCTGGGACATGGCGGCCATGGGCAACACGCCGTTGACGTGGCGTACCTCGCCGCCCAGCCCCAATTCACCCACAATCAGCGCATCTTCCAAATCAGCCAAGAGCTGACGAGAGGCGGCCATGACACCCAATGCGATGGGCAGATCATAGGCCGGGCCTTCTTTGCGCAGGTCTGCCGGGGCCAGGTTGACCGTGAGCCGGTTTTGCGGAAAGAAGAAGCCGCTGTTACCGATGGCCGAGCGTACCCGTTCGCCGCTTTCGCGCACAGCCGCATCGGGCAGACCCACCAGCGTTAATTTCTCCAGCCCGTTGCTGATGTCTACCTCCACCTGCACCGGCTCCGCGTCCAGCCCAATCACCGCACAACTCTGAATTTTGGCGAGCATGATTCACGTCCTCTGGGTCTGTACTCTTCGGTTGCAATCCATTTAATTCGGGTAACTACCAACCCTTTGCCACGAATTGCACGAATTTCACGAATGATTGAGCCAAATTCGTGGTATTCGTGCAATTCGTGGCGAAAATCCGGACAGTGGCTTGATAGTTACCAATTCGGTTGCAATCAATTCAATAAGGACATAGTACTACACGCTCAGATTAGAACAAGCGCTATTTAGCGTATGTTTTTGGGCGATGTTAGACCAGGCAGGTATCTCCGAGCCAATTGGTTACGGCCAGTAATGATAACGGGGTGCAGAGGTACACGGCGTTACGCAGAACTTGACCGCTGTCATCTGCCCGATCCGCGTCATCCGCGTTCCATTTTTAGGCCAAATAATCCAAAATCATTGGTGCAAAATCGTCCAAACCACGAATGCGGCTGGCTGGCTGGGTGCTCTGTTTGCCGTAGAGGAGAGTTAAAGCGGGGTTTGTTGTGTGGGTGCGCACGCTGCAATCTTCCACATTGCCGTGATCACTGCCGATGATCAGCAGTGTCTCGTCCCAATCGGCCACGGCCAGCAGACCGGCCACAAAGCGGTCGATGCGTTGCAGGTTGTCCACCGCGCCAGGAATATCCTGTCGATGGCCCAACATGTCGGTGAGCCAATGCTCAAAAAAGACAAAACGGTATGGTTGGGCGATCTCCCACCACTTGGCTCCGGCCTCTTCCAGGCTGTAGACGGGCATATCTGTATAGCCCAGATCAGTCTGCCACCCTTCACCGGTAAAATTGGCGCTGAGCGCCGTGCCCGCCCGCATGTCGTCCGCGGTGAGCAAACCCTGCCCGCCCACTGTGGCCGCATAGGGCACCGCGCTCAGCAGCCGTCGGCCCCGGTTGACCGCATCAAAATAGCGTTGGGGGTAGCCATTGCAAAAGTAGCTGGGCCGCCCGGATCGGTTGAGTTGCGCAAACAGGCTGGCCTCGTCCAGTATGTCCCGCACCGGCTGATTGGGTTTGGGGCCGTGGTGCGTGCCCAGGCGCGCTGGCGCGTTGATGCCGGTGAGAATGGCCGTTTGGCCGGTGGCACTTTGGGGGCGACCGGCAATGCCCAGGCAGGCATCGGTGGGGATCAGGTGAGCGTTGGCGTTGCTGTACTGGCCGGTGGATGCTGTGAGCGGCTGCCCGTCGATCAGCCCGCGCAGGGTGGGCAGGTGGGCCGCAACCAGTGGGTTGACGCTGGGATCATCGCTGCCCAGGCCCACCCCATCGAGAAAGAGAAAAAGAACGCGGCGCATGGGGGATTAAAGGCAAAAAACAACAGGGGAAGGCAAAAATGGGGTGATCACGACGTCTGTTCGTCCTTCTGCGATTCGCTTGGCTCGGCTTTGGGCAGAGGTGTGCCGCAGCATTGACAACGTCCTTCGCGCATGGCGTCCCCGGTCAAATGGCTCTCGCAAATCGGGCATGTTTGGGCTGACATGGGCTTACCTTTATGGTACGTATTGGGTTCAATCGGCTCTTAGGCTGGCAAGAAAGAGACTGGGTAATCCAGCAATTGTCGATCTACGGTCAACAATATCAGTTCGTGCGCGAGCGCTTGGGCTACCAACAATCGATCAAACGGGTCTTTATGCAAATTGGGCAACAGCGCAACGCGCGCAACTGCCTCTTCAGTTACGGGCAGGGAGATTATTGAATGAATTTCTCGTTGATTTGGAAGAAATTCATTTGGCGGTTGGGGCAAAGACAACCGCCCCTGCTGATATTTGATTATTACCTCCCATACCGAAACTGGACTTAGATAAACTTGGTTGGACAAGTCTGAAATAGCCCTATGGTGAACATGTGATAGATGAGTATCTTTCGTAATGTACCAGAGAAAGATGTGCGTATCCAATAGGAGCTTCATGACCCCTCGAAAAGTTCAAGAATCTCATCTGGTAGCGGATCATCAAAGTCATCAGGAACGACAAACATGCCTTCTGCAAGACCCGATGGACGAGTACCAGCGCTCGGTGGGTGATCCAGTACTGTGACAAGTACTTTTTGGGATGGATTCAGCCAGACATCTTCCAACAACCGTACCATTCCGTTTTGTTCAACAATGGCCTCATATGTTTGCAACATTGAAAC
>JAHEML010000558.1 GCA_024643705.1 Caldilineaceae bacterium
CACCCTCCCGGCTGATCTTCTCGCTGCCGGGCAGCAAATCTGGCGTGGGGTAGAAAATATGGATGTCGTGGCCTGCCTGGGCCAGCTCCCGCGCCAGGCCCCAGGTGTATATTTCCGTGCCGCCCACACTCTCTGGGGGAAATTTGTGGACAACAAATGCAACCCGTTTGCGCTCTTCGAGCGAGGTAGGGGGCAAGCTGACTGTCCAACCCGCCACTTGCGCGCCGGGGGTCACAGGGAGTCTAGAAACGCTCATCAGTATGTCCAAAGTGTCCCCCCGCAGAGGGACGACAGGCTTGAGAAAAAAGTTGCTCGAAAGAATGATAGACCCGTTGCCATGTGTAGCGGCTGTTCACAACCTCGCGGCCGGCGGCTCCCAATCGATCAGCCAGATCAGCTTCGTCCGCCATGCGCCGAATAGCCTCGGCCAGAGCATCCGGTGCATCGAAACCAACCAGCAACCCGGTTTCGTCATGGGTCACAATGGCTGCTGGGCCACCAATAGCTGCTGCGATCACGGGCTTGCCATGTTGCCAGGCTTCCAACAGAACAATACCAAAAGAATCCACCCGGCTTGGCAAGACCAATGCCAAACAACCCGCCAACAGAGCATGTTTGGTCGGCTCGTCTACCATGCCCAACAAGTGTACCCGCTGGCGCACACTGTTACCCAGCTGGGTCGGCATGGTTTCGAGAAAACGGGCCAACGCGCCCTGGTGAGAACCAGCAAACACAGCATGAATATGGTGTCCAGCCTGGGCCAACTCTGCCATAGCCTGGGCCAATGTCAATGCGCCTTTGTCGTAGGTGGCGGCTCCCAAAAAGAGAAGATAGCGGGATGGCAACCCATACCGCTTGTTCACACTGTGCCGCATCTGTTTGGCTTCGGCGCTCTTCAGAGCTTCCACACCCAATGGGACACAGTGGAGCTTGGGCGGGCTGACACCCCACTCGACCAGCACCGTTGCTTCGGGCGGGGTGAGGGCGATGGTGGCCGTTGCTTGCCGATAAACAGCCAACTGGTGGGCCATGCCAAAACCGGCCATCATCGCCGGGCTACCCATGTGGATCAACGGCACAGCGAATACCGGTTTGGATTGGGCAAAGGCTGCCTGGGCCGCGCCCACAAACAGCCCATCCCACGCCGCATCCACAACCATCACCCCATCGGCGGCGGCCACACAAGCCGAGAGCGTGGGTTGGTATCCCTCCAGGGGCGGCATAAAACGGGCGAGATAACGCAACAATGGTTCTCGCCAGGCAACAGGCACAGGCAAACGTGACACAGAATGGCTTGCCCGCCGCAACACGCCAAAATGCCAGGGGGCAGGCCAGGGATAAACCAGGGGCAGACGAACGACGCTCACCCCCCTGATCATCTCGTGGTTGGGCAGCGGTTGGCGGGTGGGCGGCCGCCAGAAATCCTCGGCTTCTTGCGCGTTGGTTGTCAGGACAGTCACACCATGACCGTCGGCAACAAGCTGAGCAGCCAGCATACGGCATAAGGTCTGCGCGCCACCCACAAAAGGGGCAAAAGCAGGGACAACCATCAACAGGTGCATCAGTCTGGAAGTGCCCGTTGCAACCGGGATACTTCTGCCTCTAATTGCTGGATATACGCCCGATCCTGCCTGATCAAGCCCAACAGTTCCCGTTGGCGTCGTTCGCTGTAGAAGATTGCCAAGCGATGGACAGCGCGCCGCACCGTCCCCAGCAGGGGCAGACGATCCAATCGGGACGGCGCGAGCAATGGTTTGCCAGGTGCGGGGATGCTCCCGCTGTGCGCCGATGCCGTCGGCTGTGCTGCCATCAGCGGTGGACAAAGCCGCGCCAACCCGGCCATGGCCTCGCCGATCTGGGCTGCTGACTCGCCCCGCATCCCCCACTCCGCAAACAGCATCGGAACAGCCTCCAAATAGGCTCTGGCAATCTGCCCATGGTGATCTCCGGCAAGAACCGTGGGCTGATAAGTAGTCTCGGCGGGTAGAAATTTGTCGAGAAAATCCTGGGCTGGCAGATGTTTGAGACAAAAGCGCAGCCGTCCCCGCAGCCGTGCCCAGGCTGTGTAGACCGAATCGGTGAAAGAGCCGCTCTCTGCATGGAGTAGTGTAGAATCGGCTGTGTAGACCACGCTGTAGCCAATCTCCTGTGATCGCCAGCAAAAATCCACATCCTCAAAATAGCCAGGCCAGAAGTTCTCGTCCAGCGGGCCGACCCGCTCCAGCACCTCTCGCCGCATGGCCAGGGACGCCCCGGTGACAAATTGCACCGGGCAGCTCTCTCGCCAACGTTCATGCAGAGGCTCTCCGTACCCCCGATGGCGGGCAATGCCCAAAGGCCAATCGACCACGCCCCCCGCGTGCTGCACGGTTTTGCCATCGTCTAAAAGCGCAAGAGAACCAGCCACGCCCACGCCTGTTTCCTGCAAAGCAGACACCAGAGCTGTCAACCAGCCCGGCTGCACACGGGTGTCTTGGTTGAGAAGCACCAACGAATCCCCTGTCACAGCAGCCAATCCGATATTACACGCCCCGGCAAAGCCCAGGTTGCGCCCGTTGGTGATGAGCCGAACCGTGGGGAAATCGTTTTCAACAATGGCGGGTGACGAGTCGGTTGACCCATTGTCCACCACAACCACCTCCGCGGCAAATGGCGCGGCTTCGGTCTGCTCGACAAGCGCGGTCAAACAGGGGCGAATCCATTGGGCACCGTTCCAGAGAGGAATGATAACAGAGGCGCTGGGCATGGGAAGTCAACCAGAAAAAGGAGCTAATAGAGCATTCATGATGCCTGCACATGATCGGGCAGAATGGTCTCGGCGTTGCGGATGGCAGGGATCAGATAACCGGAAAGCGCCACCAATCCGGTGAGCAGCCCGGAGATGACCAGAAGCAGGGACATGCCCGCACCAGGGCCACTGCCCACCAGCCAGCCAAATGCGTTCACCCAGCCACCCCCAGGCTGCATGGCTGGCTCGAAGACGCGGTCGGCCAGGAAGCCGGAAAAGAACATGGCCGCCGGCGCGGCGATCTGGGCGATTAAACGGCGCACGGCAAAGACCCGCCCCTGCACGTCCGGGTCTACCTTGGCCTGCCAGATGGCCTGGTTGGAGGCGTTGAGAATCTGGTTGAAGAACATGGATGCAAAGGCCGCAGCCGCCCAGAATGGCAAGGTGCGCGCCAGCCCCATCCCCGTTACACCCAGCAGCCCCGCGCCCAGCATCCCCAGCAGCACACCATGCACCCGGTGCTTTGGCCCGCCCCACGTTGTCAGCAGCAGCCCACCCACCACTCCGCCCACGCCAAAAGCCGATTGCACGCTGCCCAGAATCACCGAGTCGTTGCCTGTGCGGGCCAGAATAAGGGGCGCGATGAGGATAAAGCCAGCGGTACTGGTCAGATTGACGCCAAAGAAAACCAATTGCAGACCCAACAGGCTGGGCCGTCGGAAGATGTAACGAAAACCGTAGAGCGATTCTGTCCAAAGCGAGCCTGTACCCTCGTCGCCGGCTGCGGTGCGTTTGGGACTGGGAATGTGGACAAAAAGGAGTACCGCAATGGCGAAAGTGAAGGTGACGATGTCAAT
>JAHEML010000559.1 GCA_024643705.1 Caldilineaceae bacterium
CGAAACAGTCATCAACCAGCAAATTGAACTGCTGCAACAAGAGATGCGCGGGCCAGGGCTTTACTTTACTTGGAACGACCCCCATGAGACCCTGGTGGAGGCCTTCCTGACCAGGGGGGATCGCAAACTGTGCGCGGTGATCGAGCGGGCCTGGGAGCTGGGAGCCAAGTTGGACGCCTGGGGCGATCAATTTCGCTTCGACGCCTGGCAGCAGGCCTTCGCCGACAACGGGCTGGATATGGATTGGTACGCCCGTCGGGAGCGCAGCCTGGATGAAATTTTGCCCTGGGAGCATATCTCGGCAGGGCTGAACAAGGAGTTCTTGGCCCAGGAATATATCCACACTTACCAGGGCGGGGTGGTGGACGATTGCCGGGAACATTGTTTTTCGTGTGGGATTTTGGGCAATTTCAAAGAGCAGCGCCGCGCCGCCGACGATGCCGCCTGGTGTTGCCCCCCATTGGGCAAGGGCAAAGATCGACAGCCGGTGGACATTGTGCCGGTTCCCCTCTACTTCAACGATGAGATGTCGCCAGGATTGATCGGCCAGTTTTCAGAACGGGTTCCCCAGCGGCGGCAGGGCACGGTGAGTAAACGGGTATTGGAATAAAGAGGGTGTCGGAAATCGGAGGGCAGGTTTGAAACTGCCGTCCTACGTTGGCCCACACACAGTGGCTACGAAAAGCGGCCTGAAGACAAATGGTGTATAAAACGCTAAAGGTGAGATCGTTCGACGATCTCACCTTTAGCGACCACGTTCAACGATTGGTACTCACTAATCCTCACTACCCCCGCAACCCGATCTCGTAGACTTTTGGATTACACACATCCGCGGGCCGCTGACCTCCGAAGAATTCCAGTGCCCGCTCGATAGCCATGCGTTCGATGCGCGCCCGGCCATCACCAGTCACAGAGGCGCTGTGGGGGGTAAGCACCACCTTGGAGTGGAAACGGATGGGGTAATCGTCGGCGGGCGGCTCCTCGTCGAACACGTCCAGACCCGCACCTGCCAACTTGCCGCTGTCCAGCGCCTCGATGAGCGCGTCCACATCCACCAGGGGGCCGCGGGCCACGTTGATCAGGTACGCGCCCGTCTTCATGCGCTCAATGGACTCACGGTTGATCATTTTGAAGGTGGCGGGAATGCTGGGGGCGTGGAGGCTGAGAAAGTCGGCCTGGGCGATCACGTCGTCCTGGCTGAGGAGTTCCACACCCATTTGAGCCGCGGCCTCGGCAGAGACGAAGGGGTCCGAGCCGACGACCCGCATCCCCAGCCCTGCGCCGCAAATCTGCGCCACCCGACGCCCGATACGTCCCAACCCGACCAGCCCCAAGGTTTTGCCCTGGACTTCGGTGCCCATGAGCGCGCTGCGGGGAGGCCAGCCGCCCGACGCCATGCCCAAATGGCCGGGGATAATCCGCTTGGCGACGGACATGAGCAATGCCACAGCGTGCTCGGCGGTGGATTCGGTGGGGCCATCCGGCGTGTTGCAGAAGACGATACCCCGTTCGGCAGCCGCGTTGGCGTCCACATTGTCGATGCCGATGCCCGTGCGCACAATAAAGCGCAGGTTGGGCAGGCTGTCGAAGACTTCGCCCGTGTAGGGGATGGTGGCCCCGGCGAAGATGGCCTGGGCAGCTTGGGCGCTTGCCAGTGGCTCTTGGCCGGGCATGGGCTTGAGTTGCACCACATCTGCCAGCAGCAGGGAGGGCGCGTCGGTGAGCATGGGGATTTCGAACCAGACGTGGGTCAGTTTCATTGTGTGTTTCCTGGGGTGTAGGGTTTGGGATTGGGTTTGGGATTGGGTTTGGGATTGGGGTAGACAAGTTTTTCGCGACGGGCGCGGTGGATTTTTCTGACGCTATTGTACTGGTTTCTGGGCGAAGGAGCAAGGCATTGGGCGATCCGATCCAGCAATCACTCCTCCTCTGTCTTGTGCAACAAACCGAGAATCTGCGCCACAGCCCCCGCTGGATCGGGGTCTGTGTTGTCGATCTTCACCTCATTTTGCACATTGGGCCGGGCAAGGAGTGCCCGGTTCCACGCGATGGAGCTGGCGTAGTCCCGGTAACCGCTGTCCCGTTCTGGAATCAACACCCGGCGTGTCAGTTCCTCGTCGTCGTTGACGACAAGCGTAGCGATGAGAAAATTGTCGTGGCGGAAATGGGCAGGAATCTCCTGCACCCGAAAATCCAGCAGATCGGTGACGAGCACAGGCCCATAGCCGTGACGAAAATAGTTGCGCACAACGTAGAGCAGATTCTCGAAGGCCATGCTTTCCTCGCGCGCGCTGGCGTTGGACCATTCGTTGTCCAGGTGGAACTCGCGCAAATGGCCCAAATCCACGTGGGGGCAGCCCAATCTAGCGCGCAACAAACGGGAAATCGTCGTCTTGCCGCTGCCCGGCGCTCCTGCAATGACCAGCAATTCTGTTACCAACGAATCGTTGGTTTTTTTCATTTCATCTTCCAATTCCAGACATTGGTTTCAATGCGTACTCGATTGCCCTCGAAAGCCCGGGCCTCGGCCTGCCAGTGGGCCAGATGCCCCTCGGCCTTCAGCCTGGCCGCCGCTTCACCGCCTACAATCCGGTGCATCTCTTCTTCGCTCCCCATGCGGGCCAGCACATCGGCGATCATGTCAAAGAGGTCGCAATCGGCCTGGCAGCCGTAATTCTGACAAAAGAGCAACAGACGTCGGCTGCCATCGCGCACATCAGCCTCGGCAAAGGCATGTTGATCGGCGCTGTTGAAGGAGAGGGGAACCAGCCAGTAGGCTGCATAGGCCACATCCCGCAGCCGAGGGCCAGGGCCGGCCAAATCAAAGTCGATCACCCCGGTGGGGATGCCGTCGGAGATGCCGTCGGAGATTCCGTCGGAGATGCCGTCGGGGATGCCGTCGGTGTAGACAAAGTTGTAGGGGGCAAAATCGTTGTGGCAGATGACCTGATGGCGGGCCGGATCCGGATAAGCGTTGGCCCAGGTTGCAGAGTGTGGCACTACAAAGTCGACGGTGGCGTCATGATAGGCTCGCAATAACTGGGCCGTGGCAACCAGTGGTTGGTCGCTTTGCCAGATGGTTGGTGGGATGCCTGTTTCGCCGGGCAGAAAGGTGAGAATTTCGCGCTGCTGATCGTCGATGCCCAGAAAACGCGGGCTGCCCCCAAAGCCCTTTGCTTCCAAATGGAGCAGAAGGCGATGAATGGTGGGGCTGGCAGCACTCATCCGCCGGCGCACGGTGTGGCCCACCTGCACAACAGCACCGTTCACATTGCCGCCCAATAGGGGTGTTTCATCCTTCTTCACCCCAGACCACACCATCAATTTATCTCCTTTCGGTAATAGACCCACGCGGGCAAGGGCTGAAAACCCAACTGCCGGTTCAACTTATACATTGGGTTATGCTCTTCGTTGTTGGTGTAGATTGTCCGGTAGCCATGTTTTTGGGCATAGGCCACGCTGCACACCTTGAGCGCGGTGGCAATTTTGCGTCGCCGGTGGTCAGCCACCACACCGGTGATGCCGGCAAAAAGAGAATCGGGCCGTGTGGACATGATATTGACCACACACATGCCAATGTAT
>JAHEML010000021.1 GCA_024643705.1 Caldilineaceae bacterium
GCGGGATACGTCTACACAGGCATCTCCCTCGCCAACGGTGGCGACGAGATTTTGCTCCTGGGTCCAGACGGAAGCGAAGAAGACCGGGTGGTCTGGGGCGGCACATCCGGGTTGGCGGTCAAAGCGGGGGCCAGCTTGGAACGGACAGACTTTGTCCCAGGCCAATGGACGACCGGTTCGACCCCTTGGCCCGGCTCAGCGGGTGATCTGGGTACGCCGGGCAGTGGATACATCATCCCGGCTGATACGCCCACACCAACGGCAACTTCGACACCCACGCCAACACCAACCGAAACACCATCGCCAACTGGAATACCGACTGAAACCCCGACAGGAACCCCGACAGGAACGCTTTCTCCGTCACAGACACCAACCCAAACCCTAACCCCGTCGCCCATACCGACCGGTCAACCTCCGGTGAGCGGCAACGCCAGCGTCTACATTTCCGAGTTTCTGGCCGATCCGTCCGCGATCACCGATGCCAACGGCGAGTGGATCGAGTTGTATAATGCCGGGCCGGACAGCATCAACCTGAACGGCTGGACACTGGCCGACCTGGGCAGTGACAGCCACACCATCGCCGCCGACCTGGTTGTGCCCGCGGGTGGATACGTTGTCCTGGCCCGCAACGGGGTGCTGGCTGAAAATGGAGGTGTTGTGGCGGGATACGTCTATACGGGTATCTCCCTCGCCAACAGCGAAGACGAGATCTTGCTCCTGCGCCCAGACGGAAGCGAGGAAGACCGGGTGATCTGGGGCGGCACATCCGGGTTGGCGGTCAAAGCGGGGGCCAGCTTGGAACGGACAGACTTTGTCCCAGGCCAATGGACGACCGGCTTGACCCCTTGGCCCGGCTCAGCGGGTGATCTGGGCACGCCGGGCAGTGGATACATCATCCCGGCTGATACGCCTACACCCACGCCAACCGAAACAGCCACGGCTTCACCAACGCTGACCGTGACTCCCATGGGGACGATTTCACTATCGCCGACCTCAACCCCAACACCGAACAGCCCGCCGTCTGGGGATGGAAACGCGACTGTCTACATTTCCGAGTTTCTGGCCGACCCGTCCGCTGTCTCCGACGCCAACGGCGAGTGGATCGAACTCTACAATGCTGGGCCAGACAGCGTCAACCTGAAGGGCTGGACACTGGCCGACCTGGGCAGTGACAGCCACACCATCACCGCCGACCTGGTTGTGCCCACGGGTGGATATGTTGTCCTGGCCCGCAACGGGGTGCTGGCCGAAAATGGGGGCGTTGTGGCCGGGTACGTCTACGCAGGCATCTCCCTCGCCAACAGCGAAGACGAAATTCTGCTCCTACGCCCGGACGGAAGTGAGGAAGACCGGGTGGTCTGGGGTGGTACATCCGGGTTGACGGTCAAAGCGGGAGCAAGCCTGGAACGGACCGACTTTGTCACAGCCCAGTGGATGACCGGCTCGACCCCTTGGCCCGGCTCTGCGGGCGACCTGGGCACGCCAGGTGGCGCATACAGTGGGACAAGCGACACACCCACACCAACCATGACCCCGGTTGGAACAGTGTCCCCATCGCCGACTCCAACTCCAACTCCAACAGTCTTGATCCTGCCTGTGCTTTGGCAACCGGCGACAAACCCCGCGTCTCTGCGCATCGACGAAGTACACTTTCTGGGCAGCGATCTGGAATTTGTGGTCCTGGTGAATGTGAGTGACACGCCCATCGACCTGACCGGCTGGGTAGTGGGCGACGCAGCCATCCCCGGCGGTGACGAAGGACTCTACACCATGCCGCCCGGCCAAACCCTCGCCCCCCACATCCCTTACGTGATTGCGCGCAACGGCGCGGCCTTTCACATCCGTTGGGGCCGGGCACCCAACGCCCAATTCGAGAAGAGCGCTTCTTCGGCACCCGTGCTGGCACGTCGCCAAGACCTGGCAAGCGGTAGCCTGGCACTTAACAACAGCGGCGACGAAATTCTGCTGCTCGATCCGTCCCTGGCCCTGGCCGATGCCGTAGCCTTTGGCGATGGTGACAGAGCCAGCCTGGGATTAACCGGCCTCCTCCACCCCCTCCCCGACCGCAGCCTGCAACGGGTTCCTGGTTTCGAGTTCCCCGCCGAGCGCGACCAACGCCACCGTTTTCTCTGGGCTGCGCCCGCGCCCTTTGTCTCGGTGGAACTGCCCGCCGCCGCGCCGTCAACCCATCCCGCCTTGGCCGATGGCCTGCACCCGGTGTGGGGAAGTCTGGGCGCGGCCAGCAACTTCACCTCT
The DNA here is from genome assembly GCA_024643705.1 of Caldilineaceae bacterium. Taxonomy (GTDB): domain Bacteria; phylum Chloroflexota; class Anaerolineae; order Caldilineales; family Caldilineaceae; genus JACQGT01. Next base: position 2,257 of record JAHEML010000021.1, read on the forward strand.
GGCGGTGCCGCCCCGCCCCATTATATCGAAGCCGCGGGGGCCAGCATTGGGTTGGATTTTGTCGCCATCGCCGACGTGGCCGAAACCAGCACCCCACGAGCTAACCATAGCATATTGGGGGCCTGGCGTTGGCAAGGCAGCGACGGCAACGAGGCAGTCGTCTATGGCCCCACCTTTGATACCGATGGCAGCCTCGACACCTTTTTGGCGGGACTGACAACCTACGGCGTACTCGCCCAGTGGACAGGGTCCAGCCCGCTTCCACCTCCTGCCCCGCGGATCATCGCCCTGAGCGCTGACCAGTTGGCCGTACCCAGCGGGCTACCCGCATTCAGCAACAACTGGCAGACGTCACCGCAACTGCCCGCGGGTAATGCCCAACCACCCGTAGCGGGCGAAAGCCCACCCGATCCCCGTTTCACCGGCCTGACCGTGGCCGACGAAACCGAATCCGCCCTGCTGGCTGCCTTGGCCGCACACCGAGGCTGGCTGACCAGTCAGCCTGGATTAGTGCTGACAATGCAGGGTCACATGGTTACAGGCGAGGCTGTGTGGATGGGTTCGACCATTGCCCCCCAAAATACGCTGGCAGTGGACATCACCTATCACGATGCCAGCGGGCAGACCGCAGCCCTGGCCCTTTGGCAAAACGACCGACCTCTGGTGCAGACCGACCTCCCCCAGGCCAACGGAGTCTGGCGGGTCACGGTCTCGGCTGTGCCTGGCAGCGTCCTGTATGCGGTGGCAACCCAGAGCGACGGCGACTTTGCCGTCACAGCGCCCGTGCTGGTGGAAAATGGGGATGGGGCCGCGGTGGTGATCAACGAAGTGGTGCCAGCGCCAGCAGCCGATCACAATGGCGACGGAACCATCGACAGCGGCGATGAATTCATCGAACTTTACAACCCCGGCCAAACGCCGGTCTCCTTGGCGGGCTGGCGTTTGGAAGATCGCACAAACAGCCCCCGTCGCAGTTTCATATTGGGCATCGAACACATCTTGCCCGCGGGCGGCTTTCTGGCCGTTTGGGGACGCGACAGCAAAATAGGGCTGAACGACGATGGGGACAAGGTGACACTGTATGATAGCGGTAATCGGCTGGTGGATTCGGTGGAATGGAATAGCCGCCTTGAGCGGGGCAAAGGGCTGAGCCGTATCCCCGATGGGGGCGACTGGCAGATTCGTGAGCCAAGCCCAGGGCGGGCCAACGCCAGCGATCCATCGGCAGCCGGGGGTGGCGGCAGCGGGCCGGAAAGCCTGCCACCCTGGGGGAGTGGGGCAGCGCCAGGCACACCGGGTGGCGAAGCGGTCGGCCCATTTGGCTCGGTCACGGCATCCAAACTGGCCGGAATGGAGCAGGAAGTGCATTTTGTCGGCGTGGTTACTGTGCCGCCGGGGCTGTTCAACTCGGTGATCTATGTAGCCGACCCTGCCCAGCCGCCCAACGAGTCAACCGCGTGGTTGGGTGTGCAGGTCTATCTACGTCGCGGCGATTTCCCCCCGCTGGCCGAAGGGGATCGGGTGGATGTGCGCGGTGTGATGCACAGCTTCCGGGGAGAGCGGGAGATTTTGGTGGAGCGCCCCGAAGATATCTGGCGCATGGGTCCGGGTGATCCCTTGCAGCCCCTTGCCATCACAGCCAGCGACGTGGGCGAAAAGTTAGAGGGACGATTGGTCACCTTCGAGGGGGTCATCAGCCGCTGGTCGGGTGTGAGCATCTTTCTGGTCGATCCGGCACAGCCCGACGCCGAACCGGTGATGGTGACTGTGCGCAGCAGCCTGGGCTGGCGTAGGCCCTATGTCAATAAAGGCGAGCACTGGCAGGTGACGGGGATCGTCAGCCAGTCCGCGGCGGCCGCGCCCTGGAATGGGGGCTATCGGGTGCTGGTGCGCTATCCGGGGGATTTGGCAGAGGTCAATGAAAAATAACATCCTTTGCAGTAGGTTATGTAGCCTGATATACTGCACTACCTCCCAGGCCGAACCATTCAATCTCTCACAATAGGATTAGGATTACTGGGGGCAAACTCTGGTTTGCGCTTACGGTTGAGCAGCAAGTGTCCATCAGGGAAACTTCAATTCCTGTTGTACCTCCACGTGTGGAGAGGGGTGGCACGATGTCTCAACTATTACTGTCCCTAAGGAAGGCGCTTCCACACTCCTATCCCCGGGCGGTTCTTCTTGCTATTCTGTTTGTAGTTCTGGCCCTCTTGCTCGCTTCAAATACCAGCCGAGCGCTCCCGCCACCACCGCCCGATCTGAATATCATCACTACGCTGGACAGCACCGATGATGTGGGTTTGTTTACCTCGTTGGTTCTCAACAACAGCGGGTTTCCTGTCATTAGTTACTTTGACAACACCAACAGAGACCTGAAGCTGGCCGTTTGCTTTGACGTCGCATGCACAGACCCATTTACTCATACCGTAGACAGTAGTGGAAGCGTGGGCTCACATACTTCGCTGGCGCTCAACAGCAACGGATTTCCTGTCATCAGTTACTATGACGCGACCAACAGGGATCTAAAAATGGCCGTCTGCAATGACGTCTTCTGTGCCAATCGTACCTTCACTACGGTGGATAGCATTGGGGATGTGGGCGTATCTACTTCGCTGGTACTCAACAGCAACGGCTTTCCTGTCATCAGTTACATTGACTATACCAACGAGGGTTTGAAAGTAGCCGTCTGCAACGACGCCACCTGTACTAGCCCCACGCTTACCACTGTTGATACCATTCCAGGAGTCAATTCTGTCGGCTATACATCACTGGTGCTCAATGGCAACGGGTTCCCTGTCATTAGTTACTATGACGATATAAACAGAGACCTAAAGCTGGCCGTTTGCAATGATGCCCTCTGTGCCACTGCTACCCTCACTGCGGTGGATAGCGTTGGTCTTGTAGGCTCGCACACTTCATTGGCACTCAACGATAACGGATTTCCTGTCATCAGCTATTACGATACGAGTCATACAGACCTGAAGATAGCCATCTGCGACGACACCACCTGCACCAATCCCACGCTTACGACTGTTGATAGCACCAGTGCTGTGGGCACACACACCTCTCTGGCGCTCAGCCCCCAGGGTTTTCCGATCATCAGTTATTATGATTCCGTTTTTTATGAAAACTTGAAAGTGGCTGTCTGTAACGACACCACCTGCACCAGTCCAACCCTGACTACATTGGATAGCATTGGGGATGTGGGCGAATTCACTTCGCTGGTTATCAACAGTAATGGATACCCCGTTGTAAGCTACTACGATAGCACCAACAGCGACTTAAAAGTAGCCATCTGTAAAACGTGTTTACCCCTCCGTCTGTCCACAGTGGACGGCACTGGCAACGTGGGCTTGCATACGTCTATTGCTCTCAACAGCAGCGACTTCCCGTTGATCAGCTACCAAGACTTTACCAATGGCGATCTGAAGTTGGCCGTTTGTAACGATGTCGCTTGTGTCAATTCTGCTGTATCCATTGTGGACGGAACCAGTACTTTTTCTGGCTGGTTTACCTCACTGGCGCTCAACAGTAGCGGCTTCCCAGTCATCGGATACTTTGACAGTTCCACCAGTGAACTCCGCGTCGCGATCTGCAACGATGCCACCTGCACAAATACTACTTTGACCACCGTGGATACTGCCGGGCTTTTTGCTTTTTTCAATTCCATCTCATTGGTTCTTGATGGTAGCGGGTTCCCCGTCATCACTTATTATGATACAGCCAACGGTGACCTAAAACTGGCTGTTTGTCATGACACAGCCTGCGTCAGCCGTACGCTGACAAAAGTGGATAGCACCGGGAATGTGGGTGACGACACCTCTCTGGCGCTCAATAGCAGCGGCTTTCCTGTCATCAGTTATCGAGATGTGACCAATTTTGATCTAAAATTGGCTGTTTGTACGGATGCCACCTGTACCAGCCCTACGCTTTCCACAGTGGACAGCACGGGCAATGTGGGCTTATTCACCTCTCTGGCGCTCAACAGAAACGGCTTCCCTGTCATTAGCTATTACGATACGACTGACGACAATTTGAAGGTAGCCGTTTGCAGCAACGCCCTCTGTACCCAAGGCACAATCACAATTGTCGATGAGCCTCAGAATGTTGGGTTTAATACATCATTGGATTTGCTGAGCAACGACTACCCCGTTATCAGTTATAACGACTTCAGTAACAAGGATTTGAAGGCGGTGATCTGCAATGATGTTACCTGTACAGCACCTACACTGATTACTCTGGATAGCACAGGGAGTGTGGGGACTTACACCTCATTGGCGCTCAATAGCAGCGGCTATCCTGTCATCAGCTATTATGATGAAACCAACGGCGACTTGAAAGTTGCCGTCCTAAAGCCTGTTACCCCAACACCCACAGCCACGCCCACAGCCACGCAGACAAAGACTGTGACACCTTCTCCAACACCGACAATCACACCAACGCCTACACGCACATTGACAGTAACCCCAACGCAAACAAATACACCGGTGACATCCAGTACACCCACTCGCACGCCTACATCGACCGCGTCTCCCACACAGACAAAGACTGTGACACCTTCTCCAACACCGACAACTACGCCAACGCCTACTCGCACAAATACACCGGTGACATCAAGTACACCCACCCATACGGCTACCGCTACGGCAACAGGAGTGACAACACCCGTCTCTCAACTCTATTTGCCGATTCTGAACAGATAGGGACTGTTAGAAAACAGAGAGTCTCGGCGCTCGTTCGCCAAGACTCTCTGTTTTGTCTGTCCATACCTGATACCGCTACTCTATCAAAACAATCAACATATGGCCTGAATTGGTATAACGTGAGTTGTAAGTGCAACTGAATACGTTAATTTGAATCAGCGTTTGCTAGCATCCTACATTTCCACTACGGTCAGACTAGATCGGGGAACGGCCGCATCTTGGCCGGGACACAAATGTAATGTACGCCCAGATCGGCAAGCGACACACAATCCACAATTTGATAGTCGACAGCAAACGCTGCTTCGATCAACTCTCGCTGGTAGAGCCGCCACTCGACAAGCAAGGAATCGCCCGCAGCCCGCAGCCCGGCCAGACTGTGGGGGATGGGGATTGCCACTGGTCGCCCGTCCAGGCGTAGATGGGTTTCCACCGGCACACGAATCTCGTCGTCCTGCTCCAAGCGGCGAGTTGCACCGATTTCCAGGTCGCGATCGCCCCACTCCACTTTCTCCAGCCCGGTGGGCAGTGCGCTGATCACCCGCTGGCTCCCCATCCGCCACTCCACTTGACAGCGATCTGTGGGCAACCCTGCGTTCAGCGCATCCTCCATAGGGCCATAGACATCCCGATGATAGGTGGTGCAGGTGGCACCCAGCCGGTGAATGTTAAAAATCGCATTGACCCTCTGCAAAGGATCGTAGGTCCAGGTCATCCAGTCCATCAGACCTTCGGTCAGCAGGTACTCCCGTTGGGCCAGTTTGAGCGCCAGACCGATGCCCTGTCCGTGCCATTCGGTTAATACCCCGGCGATATGGCTGCAAAATTTAAGACGAGGTGGGTCTGTGCTGGTGTTAAAACCCGGCCACCCGAAGGCCATCCCCACCATGCCCCCAGTGGACTCTGCACCCTCGGCCACAAAAGCGCCCTGCAGCAATCCACCATTTTTGGCCTGGGTTACCAACACATGCATGGGAATGATGTCGTCCTCGCCGCTGGACCAAATACGCTGCTGCAATATCTGAAAATGGTAGAAATCGTCCAGGCTTTTCAGCCGTCGTACTGTGAAGGTTGTTCGGTTGCTCATCGGGCAGTCCACCCCAAGTCGATGTCCCAGGCTGCACCGGTGACCGCACCGGCAGCGTTCGAACAGAGATAGGCGACCAATTCGGCGATTTCATCCGGCTCGATCAACCGTTTGATGGCCGCTGGCTCCAGCATCACTTGCGAAATGACGTCCTCCGCGCTGATGCCCCGGCTGTGAGATTGCGCGTCGATCTGGCTTTCTACAAGGGGTGTACGCACGTAGGCCGGGCAGAGGGCATTGACGGTAATTCCCACGCCGCCACCTTCCAGGGCTGCCGTGCGGGTCAAGCCAATCAGCCCATGTTTGGCGGAGATGTACCCGGCTTTGAAGGGTGACGCCACTTTGCCGTGGATGGACGAGATGTTGACAATACGCCCCCAGCCTCGCGCTGCCATCTGGGGCCACACATATTTTGTCAGCAAGAAGGGCGCCGTGAGCATCACCGCCAGCATCCGCTCCCACATTTCTTCGGGGAAGTCGGCGATGGGCGCGATGTGCTGGAAACCGGCGTTGTTGACAAGGATGTCGGCCCGGCCAAAGTGGGCGACAGTCTCTTCCACGGCCCGGCGACAGTCGGCCCGCAGCGAGATATCCGCCTGGATCGCCAATCCGCCGAGGGCGCTGGCCACCCGGCCCGCCTCTTCTCCGTTCAGATCGACCACAGCCACCCGGCAACCGTCGGCGGCCAGTCGTTGGGCCACAGCCTGGCCGATGCCGCTGGCCGCCCCGGTGACAATCGCTACATGAGATTCGCCCATTCGTTCCTCCGCAAAAAAGCTACACGTTTTTTCCCATCTGGTAATAGGTCATCCGGTCGTAGCCCGGATGACGGGCCTCGTAGAGAATCGAATAGCCCAACTGTTGATAATAGCCCATATTCTGGGGGATCGCTGCGCGCAGGTGAATGGTCTGCATGTTTTTGCTTTCAGGTCTGGGTTTTCAATAGGAACTGAGGCTAATCAGCGAAAGAGACCGGAGAGAAGTATACTTGATAACTCATTCTTTGGACACCTACAGGGCGATTTGACTCTTTGCCGCTGCAAGGTAGAATAGAAGGATGAGCCAACACAACAACACAGACACAAAAAAAGTTGATATGACCATGCCAGATTTGGGCCCAATCGTGGAGGACAGTAACCAAGAAGTGACCCACGCCGAAGTTGCCCAACGGGAAATCCGCAGGCGCGTCTCCCCTTGGCAATGGGGCGTTATCCTGATTATTGCGGGCATTTTGGCCGCGGGCTTTGGGGTGGACATCTTCAGCCTGCCCGAATTACAGAAGCTGCTTCCCATTCCCACAGCCATCACAGCCCCCGAAGCCACCCGTCCACCCAATGTGCCAGAAGGGGCGCTGCAAGCTATTTTGGTCCGGGTTGTCGATGGCGACACCATCGAGGCGACCATTGGTGGTCAGCAGTTGACCATCCGCTATGTGGGCATCGATACACCCGAGCGGGGTGAACCGGGCTACAAAGCTGCCTCCGCCGCCAACTTGGAGCTATTGGGCAGTGGCAACCTGTGGCTGGCAAACGATCATACAGACAAGGATCGCTACGGGCGGCTTTTGCGCTTTATTTACACGGATGTGGGGGTTTTTGTCAACGAGCAGATGATCGCCCAGGGGTGGGCGCAACCCCTTGAGTTTAAGCCGGATGTGACAAAGGCTGTCGAGTTTCGCAAATTGGCAACGGAAGCTGCCCAGGCCAGGCGGGGCTTTTGGAGCGGTGAGTCGGCGGTGGATGGTGCCATGGCGTATGCTCTGGTGACAAAAGCCACACCGTTGCGGGTTGGCCCTGGCCGCGATTTTGACACCAATGTCAGCCTGTTGCCCGGCATGACCATGAGCGTTTATGCCAAAGACGGCAGCGGGCGCTGGCTGCAAATCCGCACCCCGGATCGCTTGGGCGGCTGGGTAAGCACCAGTGCGGTGGATCTGAATGTACCGCTTAAGGATGTGCCGGTGGGTGATGTGGCGATTCAGGATTTGTCGAACGGAGAGTAGGAAAGGGTACGGCCGACTACGCTCAAGACCACTGCCTGTCAGCAACAAAGCAAAAGTCGTGAAACGTGAAACGTGAGATCAACCGCTGATCTCACGTTTCACGTTTTTTGTCTATGTCTAGCCCAACTGCATCATTTTGGCTAAATCATCGGTTTCTTGCGCTTGACGATCTGAATCGGCACTTGCCACGGGTCCCGCAGAAAGAGCAGCTGATCACCCGCTGGTGTGGTTGTGATCTGATCCACCACCGTTGCGCCGGCGGCCACCAGCGCGTCCCGGGCCGCTTCCATATCCTCCACAGCAAAGGCGAAGTGGAGGTTGAAGGGATTGATGGCACTGTAATCCGGCGGGGCGATGTCGGTGCGGGTGTAGAGTTCGATCATGCTGCCCGCTTTGTCTGCGATAAAGGTCATGTAGGGCGCAGCCTGTCCGGCGACGACAATGCGCATCTCCAGATTGTCCACATACCATTGGGCGGCAGCTTTGACATCTGGCACGTTAATGGCGGCGTGTTCAAGTTTCACTGATGGGTTCTCCTTTGGGGATGGTGAGATGTGAGATAATGGCGAAGGTTTGCGGTTGCAAATCCGTTGCCGGAAAGCCAGATTGGATATAAAATAATACGAACGTATTTTCCTCGATTGTTCTGAATGACGCAAACCCCAAGATTCCACACACACACGGAGAATCCCATGCGCTACAGTATCATTTCTTACAGCTTTCGCCGCAGCTTCGACAACGGCTCGATGGACATCAACGGTTATATCGATTTCTGCCACGAGAACGGCTTTACACAACTGGACCCCTGGATGAAACACCTGGAGCCGGGGCTGACCGACCGGGCCTGGCTGGCAGCGGTGAAAGCCGCGGGCGATGCCACCGGCCTGCCTTTCGGTTGTGTCGCCATTGATGGCGGCCACATCTACGAACCAACCCCAGGAGAACGGGCCAAGACCCGGGCTGTTGCCAACGCCTGGCTGGATGTTGCCGAATTTCTGGGTGCGTCTCAGGTGCGCATCGACACGGGTGGCCGGGTTGATGCGATAAGTGACGAAATGCTGGAGATTATCGTCGATGGCTACAATGATCTCATCCCTCCAAAGGGCTGGAAGTGATCGTCGAAAATCACTGGGGGCCGACGAAGCACCCACGCAACGTGGTCAAAGTGCTGGAAGCCGTAGATGGGCTGGGCCTGCTCTTCGACACCAACAATTGGGCCGAAGGCGAGCAGGAACTGGGCTGGGAACTCTGTGCCCAATATGCCAGTCTGACCCACATCAAAACTTTCGCCTTCGACGAGGATGGCAACGACCCATCTGTCAATCTCTCCAAAGCATTCCGCCTGCTGCAAGAGAGCGGCTACAGCGGCGCGTGGGGCATCGAGAGTGTCCCCCACGACGGCGACGAACGGGGCGCAGCGGTGAAGACGTTGGCGTTGATCAAACGCGAATTAGGGCTGTAAGAGATTGAGAGATGAGGAGATTGAGAGATTGTAGCCAATCTCCTCATCTGAATCGCAAATCTCTAAACTATTCTTTCATTTCCATCCCATGCACCAAGGAACATTTCCTATGTCATCTTCTACCAAAACCCGCGTCGGCGTCATTGGCGTGGGGCAGATCGGCAAGAGCCACCTGAATAACTATAGCAAAATGGAGCACGTGGAAGTTGTCGCCGTGGCAGACGTGGCCGAGGCCGAGGCCAACCGGGTGGCCGCGCTGCATAACATCCCCCATGTCTACACCGACTTCCGCAAACTGCTGGAACGAGACGACATTCAAGCTGTGGATGTCTGCCTGCACAACAATTTCCACCGGCCCATGACAGTGGCTGGGTTGGAAGCAGGCAAACACGTCTTCTGCGAAAAACCCATGGCCGGAGCCTTGGCCGACGCAGAAGCCATGCTGGAAGCGTCCAAACTGACAGGCCGAATGCTCAGCATCCAAAATCAGGAGTATTTCGCCAACCACACCAAAGCGGCCAAAGCCCTCATCGATGCAGGCCAATTGGGCAAGCTCTACCATGCCCGCTCGGTGGGCCACCGGCGGCGGGGACGACCCTATGTGGACGGCTACGGTTCGCCCGCTTTTGTCCAGAAGCAGACGGCCACCGGCGGCGCACTCTACGACATGGGCGTCTATCACATCTCCACCATGCTCTACCTGTTGGGCAATCCGGATGTGCTGCGTATCTCTGGCAAGACTTACCAAGAGATGCCCATGGATGCCCGACGTCGCGAGAAGAGCGGCTACAGCGTCGAGGAATTGGGGTTGGGTTTTGTGCGCCTGGCCGACAACATGACCCTGGACATCATCGAAGCCTGGGCCATTCATCTGGATGAATTGAGCGGCTCAGTCGTGGTTGGCAGCGAAGGTGGCGTGCGCCTGACACCCTTCGGCTTCTTCCGCAGCGTGGGCGATCTGGATTTGGACAGCACGGCCAATCTGGACCGTTTCAGCTACCGGTTGCACAATGTGCTGGAACAAGGCGACGTCTACGATAGTCCCCAGCACCATTGGATCGCGGCGGTAGAAGGGCGGGTGGATCTGCTGCCCACAGCCGAAATCGCGCTCAATTGTATGCTGATTTCCGAGGGGATCTATCGTTCCAGCGAGCTGGGGCGAGAGGTGACTGCGGAAGAAGTGCGGGAGATGTCCAAGTCTACGGCGGTGCTGGTGTAGGAACAAAGGGGTGGGTGCTGCGTGGGAGCGAACTCACGCAGCACCCCGATTTTTGTCACGCCGTCTGTTTCCCCGCTATCTGCTCAAATGCGCCCAACTGTTCGCTACTCCCCATCACGGCCACCCATTCCCCGGCAGCAAAGCGATAGTTTACAGGCGGATTGGGGGTGAAGAGACCATTGCGCAGCACACCAACCACCGACGCGCCCGTCTGGCTGCGGATGTTGCAATCGCCCAGGGTACAACCAACCAGCGGGCTTTCCGTTGGCAGGTTGAGCCATGTCACATCGAGCAGGCGGGCCACATTCTGCAATTGGGCCAAGGAGGTATACTCTGTGTCAGATTCGTACAGAGGCGCGTAAAGCTCTTGACGCACTTGATCCGTGTAGAGGTGAATTTCGCTGACAGGCAGGTTCAAGTGAAGCAGCGCCTGGCGCGTCATCTCCAGACCGGCTTCAAATTCAGGTTGCACTACTTCGTAGACCCCATGGCTATGGAGGGACTGCATCTGCTCCACCCCTTCGGCACGCGCCACAATGTGTAAAGACGGCTTGAGCAACCGAACGGCATCCACCACCAGTTGGGCAGTAAAAACTCCTGGTACTGTCACCAGCACCAGCCGCGCTTCATCCACTTCGGCTGCTTCCAGAACCGTCGGCTGGGTGGCGTCGCCAAAGATGACCGAGTAGCCTTGGGCCTTTGCCTCTTCCACCCGGCGAAAATTCAATTCTACAATCACAAAAGCCAGCCCCATGCGCTGCAAAACCTGGGC
>JAHEML010000022.1 GCA_024643705.1 Caldilineaceae bacterium
CCGATGGCAATCGCCTGCTTGGCATCGAATATGATGAAGCTGCTTTGGATCGGGCGTTGGGTCTCGCGGGTCAATTTGTCGCCGACCCCACCCAATTAGAGTCCGTTGGTTCTGCTTTGCCCGCCATCCTTGGTTCCGACCTAAACCTGGAAGTATCGTTGAATGGAGAGGCTGCTGCCCCCACGAAGTTGACTTCTCTGCCCTTGGCAGTGCAAGAAGATGGTAGCCTGACTGCGTTTGGGTTTGCCCTGGGTGGCGAGCCAATCCTGCAGCCAGCATTCATCGCTGATATGCAAGGCATTAACGTACAACGTATGGATGCCAGCATCGTCAACAATAGCCTCTTCCTGGCGACCAACGGCGAAAATCTGCCTGTTCTTTCCTGGACAGACAAATCCCTGGATGTGGTACAGACAATCTTGGGCAATGCGCTTGGTATCTCGCCGGATATGTTGGGCACTGGCTTGGCCTTCCTGAAGAGTTCCGACGTGGGTCTGGCCCTCTCGCTGCCGGTGGCAGCGAACGCCGAACCAGTCACGGTGCCTGATGGCTTTGATGTGACCGCAGTGCAGATGGAAGCCGCCGATCTGGGTGACCTTTCCATGCCAGCCTTGCAGCTTGGTCTTGTGCTCAACGGCACAGAGATCGAATCGATTGGCAATATCCCTGCCGACACGCTGCGCACCATGGGCATTGCCCTGCCAAGCCTGCCAGCCGATGTAGCAAACATCCTGGGTAGCCTTGATTCGGATCAACTGACGATCAAGACAATGCCCAATGGCCTGGAACTGGCGGGAGACGGCGAATCGCTCCTCAAACTGGAGTACGATTCGCCCACCATCCAACGACTCCTCACCCTCGCTGGCCCCTTCTTGCCGGGTGATCTATCCACCACACTCGCCGAGCCAGACGTAGCCCAGCTCATTGCGCAGCAGTTGCTGCCCATGCTGGTGGCCGCAGACTTGAATGTAGTGGCAGAGGTCAAATAGGCTTTTACACACCATAAAAAAGAGCCGCCTCGCACGAGGCGGCTCTTTTTTTGTGGCATCTATCAGTATTTTCTCAATATTTGGAGAATCAGACCTGTCAGGTGCGCCACGGGAGAGCTATTGTCAGCCAAGTCAACTCTATTGGCGCACCTGACCGGTCTCCCGTTTTATCGAGAAGACACATCTAGCATACCAAAACCCCGGAACCAATGAGAGACCAACCCACCAACCTACCATTCCACACCATTGCCCAGCGGCTGATCGACTGGCATGCAGAACATCAACGCAGCTTGCCCTGGCGTTCCATGCCTGCGGGTCAACGGGATAGCTACGCGGTCTGGGTGAGCGAAATCATGGCCCAGCAGACCCGGATCGGCGTGGTGGTCGACTACTTTAACCGTTGGATGGAATGCTTTCCCCGGTTGGTAGTGCTTGCCGCAGCAAGCCAGCAAGATGTATTGAAACTATGGGAGGGATTGGGCTACTACAGCCGGGCACGAAACTTGCATCGGGCGGCACAGCTTGTCGTGGCCGAGCATGATGGAGTTCTGCCAGCTACCCGATCCGCGTTGCTCAAACTGCCTGGAATCGGCCAGTACACAGCCGGCGCAATCCTCAGCCTGGCCTACGGGCAAGCCGAGCCAATTGTGGATGGCAACGTGAAACGCACATTCGCCCGGCTTTGGGACATGGATCGCTCGATTGACGAGACCGAGACGCTCAAGGAGTTGTGGGAGTTAGCAGGAGAGATGGTTCGGGCAGCCCCCGACGGCAAGGCGGGTGAGGCGAACGAAGGCTTGATGGAACTAGGAGCTTTGGTCTGCCTTCCTCAAAAACCCCGCTGCCTGCTCTGCCCCTTGGCCGACCTCTGCCTGGCTTGTCAAAATGGGACCCAATCGGAGCGGCCCGTGCGTCGCCCGCGTAAGCGCACGCCCCACTATCAAGTCGCCGCAGGGGTAATCTGGGAGGGTAAACCTTTGCAGAGCCGGGTACTCATTGCCCAGCGCCCCCAAAATGGCATGCTGGGTGGGCTTTGGGAATTCCCCGGTGGCAAAGCGGAACCAGAAGACAGCGACCTACCCGCTACCCTGCGCCGGGAGATTCAAGAAGAGATGGGCATGGAGATCGCAGTTGGAGAGAAGATCACGACTGTTCAACACGCCTACACCCATTTCAGCATCAGCCTTCACGCCTTTCACGCCCACATTGTAGAAGGCACACCCCAGGCCATCGGTTGCGACGACTGGACATGGACAACTCTCGCCGAGCTAGCTAATTACCCCTTCCCCATCACTGACCAAAAGATCATCACCGCCCTGCAAGATGGGGTATAATTCAAACAAGCTAAAAGATACAGAGATGGAATGAATTGATGATGACAGGTTCGAGCAGAATGCCAATGCATACAATTCGATGGACGGGAATCGCCTTTGCCATCATGTTAACTCTTGGCGGCTGTGCGCAGATAGGAACCGCGCTTTTTGTTGCAACCGCCACGCCTGCCCTCGCACCTACATGGACACCCACCCCTCCTACCCCACAGCCGGTCGTTGTGGCCGAGAACGCAACAGCCTTGATCGATGCCCAAGGGCTGGATATCGCCGAACACCGGGTGATCGATGTCTACAAACGCGTCGCGCCCTCGGTTGTCAACATAACGACACAGGTGCTACGTCGCGGATTCTTCTTTAATGTGACGCCGCAAGAGGGGGCCGGATCAGGCTTTGTGCTGGATCAAGAGGGCCACATATTGACCAACTTTCATGTGATCGAGCAGGCGCAGCAGATCGAAGTGACCCTGGACAACGAACAGACCTTTCCAGCCCAGGTGATGGGAAGCGATCCCCGCTTTGACCTGGCGATATTGAAGGTAGACGCGCCTGCGGATATTCTACACCCGGTTGAACTGGGCGCATCGGCTACCTTGCAGGTGGGCCAACGGGCCATCGTGATTGGCAACCCTTTCGGCCAATTCAGCCGGACCTTGACCACAGGTGTCGTCAGCGCCCTGGACCGCACATTGGAAGGCCAGGACGGGCGACCCATTAGTGGCGTCATTCAAACAGACGCGGCCATCAATCGGGGCAACTCTGGCGGGCCGCTCCTCGACAGCAGTGGCCGGGTCATCGGTATCAATACGGCCATTTTCAGCCCCAGTGGAACGAATGCAGGGGTGGGCTTTGCCGTCCCCGTGGATACGATCAAACGCGTGTTGCCCGAATTGATGGAATTTGGCCGCTATCGACACCCCTACATCGGTGTGCGCTATGCCTATGGCATTTCGCCTGGGCTTGCCAACTCGCTGGATTTGCCAGTGGAAGCTGGGTTGTTGCTGGTGCAGCTGGATCAGAATAGCCCATTGGAAAAGGCGGGCGTGCGGGGTGCGCAGCAAGAGAGCATCCTGGGCAACCGACGGGTCTACATTGGGGGGGATATTCTGACAGCCATGGATGGCACGCCCATCCTGACTGTTGAGCAGCTACAACTTTTGCAAGAGCAGCACAAAATCGGCGACGAAGTGACCCTGTCTCTGATGCGGGATGGCAAGCCATTCGATGTGGTCGTAGCCTTGACCGAAGAGCCGACGAGGTAAGATGACGAGATAGAATGACAAAAGAACCTCGCAAGACACACACGCTTCTCTATTTGCTGGCCTGGCTGCTGTTTGCCACGCTGATCGGTTTCGTGGCCTGGCAACTACACGCCACCCTGCTAACCGTTGTGGCGGCCTGGCTGAACAGCGATCTGCCCCGGCCTTCAACCTGGGCCACCTGGACCCTGGCCCCTATCAGCCGGGCCTCGATTCTTGTTCTGGGCAGTAGTTGGCTCATGCTTGTCATTTGGTTAGAACGGGACTTGGCCCAACGCAAACTGTTGCAGGTTTTTGGGGTACGGGTGGGCAAATTGCTAGCATGGCTGCTGGGGGTGCTGGCACTTTGCCGGCTTGTGATATTATTCTTGGCTTGAATATTTTGGCGGAAACAAAAAAAGCGCCGGACAGTGCGTCCGGCGCTTTTTTTGTTTCTTGTTATGCAGCTTGGTCCAGAGGCTCCAACTGCACCAATTGTCCCTGGGCTGAGAAAAGTTTGGGAGCACGCTTCTGGGTGAAGACGGCCCTATCGACCACGCAACGGGCGATATTGTCCCGTCCTGGAATTTCGTACATCGTATCCAGCAGGGCCTCTTCCACAATCGAGCGCAAGCCTCGCGCTCCAGTGCGGCGCAAAAAGGCTTCGGTGGCCGCGGCTTCCAGGGCATCTGTATCAAATTCCAGTGCGACACCATCCATGGCAAACAGACGCTGAAACTGGCGCACAATGCTATTCTTGGGCAGAGTCAAAATATCGATCATCGCCTTGCGATCCAACGCACGCAAGCTGACAAAGACCGGCAGACGCCCCACAAATTCGGGGATGAGGCCAAATGAGAGCAGATCGTCGGGCAACGCCTGGTGCAGCAACCGGCTTTCGTCTCGACCATCCTTCTCCAACCGGCGAATTTTCAGTTCGCGCTGACGCTCGCTCAAATCTTCGGGCAAGGGGCTGTCGTCGCTTGATTTCTCTTCTGCCTCTGGTTGGTGGAGGATCGCCAGCTCGTCGTCGTGTACAAAGCCCAGGCCAGCCCGACGCTGTGCCCGCTTGCGCACAACTTCGGCAAGGCCAACAAAGGCCCCGCCACAGATGAAAAGAATGTTGCGGGTGTCCAGAGGCACGAACTCTTGTTGCGGATGTTTGCGCCCGGAATTGGGGGGCACGTTGACCGTTGTACCCTCGATAATTTTGAGCAACGCCTGTTGCACACCTTCGCCGCTCACGTCCCGGGTGATGCTGGGGTTATCGCCCCCTTTGCGGGCAATTTTGTCGATCTCGTCGATATAGACAATGCCGTAGGATGCCCGTTCGGCGTCCCAATCCGCCGCCTGGAGCAGGCCAACCAGCACGCTTTCTACATCCTCGCCCACATAACCGGCCTCGGTCAGGCTGGTTGCATCGGCAATGGTAAACGGTACTTCCAACATCCGAGCCAACATCTGGGCTAGCAGGGTCTTGCCGCTGCCGGTGGGGCCAATCAACAGGACATTGCTTTTGGCAAGTTGAACTTCGTCGGTTTCATCGTTCTCATCAGCCATGATTTCATTGACAAGTGCGCCGCTGCCAAAGATACGTTTGTAGTGGTTGTACACCGCCACCGAAAGCACCTTTTTGGCCTGATCCTGACCGATGACATAGGCGTCCAAAAATCGGACGATCTCCCGGGGGCGGGGAACTTTGATGGGTCCCTGGGAAGTCGTCGGCGCGCCAGAGCCGATACCTTCTTCGGCCAAAATTTCCACGCCCAGCAGGATACACTCGTCACAGATAAATACATCGTCTGCGCCAGGGATCAGTCGCTCGACTTCGGTCTCTTCTTTTCCACAAAAAGAACAAGTATGCATAAGTGTACTGCTCTGTTGAATGTCAATCAATCAAGATCAATGAATCACTGTCCGCAAATAACCTCACGGTTCAGACGTTCGACTTCCCAGAAGAAGCCGAACGTCTTGCCCGATTCATTCCCGGACGATTCTTTAGAGGAAAGGGGGAGCACCTGCTGGCCCAGGGAAGAAAGCGTGGTCTACGCCTCGTCTTTCGTCTCTGGCTCTGGGCTGGGGAGCTGCTTTTCGCCGCTGCCATTGGTCGAGGGCAATTTGATGCGCCCATCTTCCACGGCGATCACGTCGTTGGCATCGCCCAGCACGTCGTCGATCAGGCCAAATTCCTTGGCTTCCAGCGCGTTCATATAGCGATCCCGCTCAAAGACCCGTTCGATCTCTTTCCAATCGCGACCTGTGGCCCGCCCAACAATGTGGAAGAGCTGGGTTTGCAGCCGTTCCTGTTCGCGAAAAGCAATGCGAACATCTTCGGTGTAGCCTTGCGCACCACTGCTGGCCGGGTGCATGTGAACAGTGGCATGGGGCAGGGCGTATCGCTTGCCCTTTGTGCCCGATGCCAGCAACACAGTGCCCATGCTGGCTGTGACACCCACGGCAAATGTGCTCACGGGTGCGTCGATCATCTTCATTGTGTCGTAGATTGCCAGGCCGGCATAAATACTGCCACCGGGGCTGTTGATAAACATCTGGATGGTCTGGTTGGGGTCTTCCGAGTTGAGGAAGAGCAACTGAGCTACGATGAGGTTGGCAACCTGATCGTTGATCGGTGTTCCCAAGAAGATAATCCGTTCTTTCAGCAGCAAGCTGTAAATATCGTAAGCGCGTTCGCCCCGGCCACTGCTCTCGATGACCATGGGGACCATGCTGCTAGGCATAGGAATGGTGGATGAAAAATTCATTGCTTTCTCCCTGTTCGGTGGATGTGGGAATGGTTTGTGTCTGGATAAATCCAACAATCTAAATCCAACAAACGTTGTTGGCTACCCCACACCCTATGTCTTACTCATGCAGAAAACTGTAGGAGTCTTCTCACTCTTCATTTGCGTTCTGTTAGCGACTGGGTTCTGTTAGCAACAGTGGTTCTAAGCAGAACCAGGCTATCGGCCCCCTACTCGCCGCCTTCTGCGATTGGTGTTTCGTCAACAGCCGCTTCGGCAAGAGAGTCATCTTCGGCTACAGCTTCGTCAGTTGAGATGATCTCGACCAGGGTTTCGCCCTGTATTTCAGCATCATCTTCCACAGCCGCGCTGCTCTCTGCATCCACGGGTTCCGGAATCTCTTCGCCCCGGGCAATGGCTTTGATCAAGTCAAAGGTCTTTTCGGTAACAATGCGCTCGACAAAATTCTGGCGACTTGGCCCTTCTTTCATCATCTCGAAAAGTCGTTGGCGGGCCTCGATCTGTTCTTCGGTTGCTTCTTCATCCAACTCGCCGAACATTTTCACAATCTCTTCTTCAATTTCGCCATCGGTCGCATTCACCTTCTCGGCGATGGCTATTTCGGAAAGCACCAAGTTGCGCTTCAAGACACTTTCCGCCTCTTCCCGTTGCTCTTCGCGATAGGTCTCAATCGTCTGGTTGGTGATCTCAAGGAACTGGTCCAGCCCTTCGATGCCCATTTGCCGATAACGACTGTCCATTGTTCGCAGCATCTGATCGATCTGCATCTCCACCGCAACAGGTGGATAGTCGATTTCGCTCATCTCCACCAATTGATCAAGGATCGACGACAGGAAATCAACATCCGCTTCCTCTGCCAGTTCCTCTTGCAAGTTCTCGCGAATGCGATTGACCAAGTCCTCGGCAGTCTCGAAGTCCGGGCCAACAGACTGGGCGATCTCGTCTGTCAATTCTGGCGTGACATAGGCCTGATTGCTATGCAGGTTGACATGAAATTGCACCCGCTGACCCGCATACATACTGGCGCTATCTTCCGGCCAATCAATCTCAAATGTTTTTTCATCGCCCGGAACCATGCCCAACAGCGCGGCGTCAAAGCCAGCTGGCTCCATGGGGTTTTCTTCGTCTGGCGTAATATCCCAGTCGGTCTCGTCCATTACAACCGTGTCGGTCTCGTTGCCATCCGCATCCAGCACAACGGCCTTCACGTCAACATTCATTAGGTCGCCATATTCGCTGGGCCGCTCCACATCTGCATAGTCGGCTTCCCGTTCCAGAATCTGGTCGATACGGGCCTGCACATCAACCTCGTCCACCTCGACAGGCGTCTCTTCCACGCGCAGGGAACGGTAATCACCCAAAGTGACCACAGGAGTCAGAGGAACTGTCACCCAGTAGCGCAGAGGATCCATCTCGATGTTGTCCATCGAGCCGATTCCATAGGGTTCGATCTCTTCCTGCTCCAAGGCTTCTCTGTACATTTCCTGGCCCAACTCGTCCACAAATTCTTCCACCAGGGCGCCCACACCAAAATGGCGCAACACGATATTGTAGGGTGCTTTGCCCTTACGGAAGCCAGGAATCTTGTACTGGTTGGCAACCTTGCCTGCGGCTTTGCGCATTTCGCTCTCGAAGCGCGCATTGTCCACTTCGATTACCAACCCCAACTGACGATGCTCTTTTTCTTCTCTCGTAATTTTGATCGACATCTCTACCCTCTGTTCAGTGATTGCCCGGCTGCCGGACGCCGTCCTCTATTCTCGTTTATTCTCGTTGCGGCGTCGAATCAGACTCCACCCTGTCCCACAAATAGGGTAGTACAGCCCGCGTGGGCCTGGTCGTCGCCAATAGGCATAGTGCCTGAAATGCTTCAGGCACTATCGTTTAGTATAGCATAAGCCCACGGGCACGCCCAAAGCAGAAAGGGGGAAATGGGTAAGGGAATCGGGCCTATGTCCGCTTGAATGCCTTTTCCAATTCCCCTGACGATAGCTGAATCATGGTGGGCCGGCCATGAGGACAGGTGCGAGGGGACTGACACTCCTCCAGTTGGCGGATCAGCTCCTTCATTTCCAAATCGCTAAGCACCTGCCCGGCCTTGATCGACGCCCGTTTGCAGACCATTTTCACAAGTTCGGCTTCTAGTTGTTCACCCACCACATCTCGCTCCAACGCCAATCCCTGAACAATCTCTTCCAGCATTCGCCCGGCATCCTGTCCGGTCAACACGCTGGGTACGCTGCGCACCAGCAAGGTGTCTCCTCCAAACGGTTCCACATCAAAGCCAACCCCGGCCAGTTCGGAGAGATAGAGTGACACTTGCCCGGCCAGAGCATCACCCAAGTGCAATGTCAATGGATTCAACAACCCCTGCCTAGGAATACCACCACCGGGAGCCAAGCGCAGGGCCATAAATTTTTCGTACATCACACGCTCGTGGGCCGCGTGTTGATCAATCAGGAACATCCCCTCTGGCCCCTCGGCCACAATGTACATGGCCCCCACCTGACCCACAACCCGCAGCGGGGGCAGAGTGCCTGGCTTGCGTGGTTTGGGGAAAGGAGCCGGCTCCGAAGCTGGCTGAGAAGTCGAGACGTCCGGGGATGAATGACCAGCGTCCACGGCCTGTGGCAGATGCTGTGCCCCAGAGTCGCGAGGCACGAACAAATCCATTGCCGGTTGTGTCTGCCCCGCAGACAGAATCGTTTCCCGGCGTTCGGCCCAGCCTGGGGGCAGCCCACCGACAAGCCCATCGTGGGGCGCATCTGTCGGCCTGGCCCAGTCACCCGTTTCGGCAGAACCGCTCATCTCAAAGCCAGGTACGCCAGCATTGTCCACCACCACCCGGCGCACAGCCCGCTGCACAGCCGAAAAAATATGACGGGCTTCCTGAAACCGCACCTCTGTCTTGCGGGGGTGTACATTTACGTCCACCTGGGCCGGGTCCAATTCGACAAAGACAACGCCGATGGGAAAGCGCCCCACAGGCAGCAGGGTATGATAGGCCTGAATCACCGCGTGGGTCAGGCTGCGATCCTCCACATAGCGCCGGTTGACGAAGAGATCGATGCCACTGCGGTTGGCACGTGTCACAATGGGCAAACTGACAAACCCTGATACCTGAATCTCGTCAGCCCGAATCCCCTCAGTCCGAATCCCCTCAGTCCGAACCCTGTCGGCCCCCATTTGTTGATCGGGCTTCGGCCCAGCATCCCCGCCAGTGCCCCGAAAATCCACCTCGTCTGCCCGTTTCGCCGACACAGCGCCAGCCGACCCTTCGCGCCCCGCTCGTCTGCTTTTTCCAATTCCCACCATCTGCCGGGCCGTATCCAGCCCGTAGATTTTCGCAAGCACATCGGTCACGTCACCACTGCCGGTGGATTGGAACAACAGCCGCCCGTCGTTGACCAGGCTGAAGCGGCGTTCGGGCCAAGCCAAGGCATAGCGCTGGACAATGGCCGAGATATGGCCTGTCTCGGTTGCAGCCCTGCGCAGGAATTTCTTGCGGGCCGGTGTGTTGAAAAAGATATGCTCTACGGTCACAATCGTACCGACAGGCATGCCCGCAGCACCTTCCGAGACGATCTGCCCCCCTTCGGCGCGAATCTGCGCCCCACCCTGTGCCTCGGTGTGACGGCTGGCGAGGGTGAGATGGCTGACCGCGGCGATGCTGTAGAGTGCCTCGCCCCGGAAGCCAAATGTGGCAATATGATTGAGATCGTCGGCGGTGTGCAACTTGCTGGTGGCGTGGCGGTGCAAGGCAAGGGAGAGTTCATCTGCGGGGATGCCGTGACCGTCGTCCGTCACCCGCAAAAGACGCTGGCCTCCATCGCGCACTTCCACCCGAATCTCATGCGCGCCTGCATCCAAACTGTTTTCGATGAGTTCTTTGGCAACGTTGGCCGGACGCTCTACCACTTCGCCCGCGGCAATTTTGCCCGCCACATCTGCTGATAAAAGATGTATGTTCATAGCCGAATTATAGCATTTGCAGCAACCACAACCAACACTTCGCCCCCAGCCACATCCACCAGACGCACCGCCACAGGGCCACACTGTTTTGCATCTACCGGCACTTCATAATAACCAGCCACCAACGCGGTTTTGCCCCTCGGCGCGTCCATCAACCCCGTCCGAAAAACCGCTCCATTATAGGCTGGGTCGATCAGCACAGCATGCACCAACGCCCGCCAGTCGGTCGGCGGTTCTGCCAGAGCTTCCACTGGGGAGCTACGAAAGGAATGAATCTGTACCTGCACGGTCCCGCCAGCCAGGGTTACGCTCACCTCTGCCGTCCCGCCGCTTGTTTTCTCGGCCTCTTGCCCAGCAATGCCCACAATCTGCCCTTCCCCAATCGCCCTAGCGCCATCGCTTATCTCTGCACCGCTGTCTTCTTCTTCGCCTGTGCCTCCCTGCGTCTTTGCGTTAAAACTGTTTTGCATCACCCTCAAGGCACTCGTGCGCACAGCCCGCCAGTTGGCATCGCAGCCGATCCAGGGGCGGCCTAGCCCTTCGGCCACCGCCAGGGTAGTTCCAGAGCCACAAAAGGCATCCAGCACCAGATCCCCCGCATCTGTCCCCGTTTCAATAATGCGCCGCAGCAGGCCGGTTGTCTTCTGGGTGGGGTAGTTCACATCTTCGCTGGGGATTGTGCCCAGGCCAGGGATATCGTCCCACAGATTGTCTACGGCCCGGGTGACCACAAAGCGACTGCGCCCTCGTTTTTGTAGATAATATTTAATGCCAATGGTTCCACCGTTGGAGCCGTAGACCCGCCGCTCCGGCTCGTCCACAACCACTTCGCCACCAAAAGGCGCATAAATACGCCCTTCCGCGTGCAATGCGACCAGCCGCTCAAAGCTGTAGCTGCCTGGGTGCGATGTGCGAAAGAAGCCCGACTCGTCCTCCATAAATTGACCAGCGGCTTCGGCACGGCTCAACACAATTTCCCGGCGGGGTGGGTTCCAGACGGGTACGCCATCGGCAGAGCGGCGAAAAATGTGGATGGAATGGGCACTGTGGGGAAAATAGTGGGCGTGAACTTTGGCTCCCCGGGCTGTCTGGCTGCGCCACGAAATCGTGTTGAGAAAGCACTCTGGCCCAAAAATTTCTTCCAGCAGCAAATAAAGATGGCTCTGGCGACGATGGTCGCAGTGCAGCCACAGAGTGCCGGTGGGGGCCATTAGCTCCCGCAGAAGCAGCAGCCGTTCAGCCATGAATTGCAGATACCCGCCGGGGGGCCAACTGTCCACATATTCAAGACGTTCGCCAATTTGTGTGGCAGATTCCCCCCGCAGCCGTACCCGGCTGGTCCATGCCACGCCGGAATCGTACGGCGGGTCGATGTAGATCAACTGCACCTTGCCCGCGTAGCCCTGGGCCAACAGCCAGGATAGAGCATCCTTGTTGTCCCCGTGCAGCAGGAGACCGCCCTGCCCGCTGGTTGCAGCAAAACATTCCCGTGGACGCGCAGACGGAACATCTACCTGCACAGCCAAATGCTTCCCCGGCCATTGCAAAAGTGGCTGCTGTGTGGATTCGCTATGACCCTTAAGGGTAATCGCTGATTCAGTCAGGGCTGACCGCATTCTGTATCGTCCAATGGAAAGACCCGGCTGGTGAACACAAGAAAACCAGCCGGGTCGTTATGATCCATCATTTACCTAACAATGTTCACGAAACGCCGTCCCTATCCCCCCGTCATCGCCGGGACAAAGTGGACCTCGCTGTCGGGGCCAACCGGCTCCCGCAGCCCTTTGTTGCCCACCGTGCCATCCACGGCCACACTCAACCCAGGTCGGATGCGATCCTCTTCGACGAGGCGCTCTGCCACACCTGGATAGCGGGCATCCAATGCCTGGACGATCTCCCGCACAGTCACCCCCGCCACCTCTACCTGGCTCTTGCCCTCGGTCAGGGGGCGGATGAGGGGGGGTATCCAAACAATAGCCATTTACTTCGTCGCTCCCAATGCCGTCAACACCCGGTCCGGGGACATGGGAAGCATGTCCATCCGCTTGCCGATGGCATTGGCAACAGCGTTGGCAATCGCACCCGCAGGCGGCACGATATTCACCTCACCCACGCCTCGCACACCGTAGGGATGGCCCGGATAAGGCACTTCCACCAGAATCGTCTCAATCATGGGCAGGTCCAACGCGGTAGGCATTCGATAGTCCAGCAGACTGCCGTTGACCAGCAGCCCTTTCTCGTTGTAGATATATTCTTCGTTCAGCGCCCAACCGATGCCCTGAACAACGCCTCCCTGCATCTGCCCTTCTACGTAGGAAGGGTGGATGGCCCGGCCCACATCCTGGGCAATGGTGTAACGCAAAACCGTCACTTTGCCCGTATCCGGGTCTACTTCCACATCGGCCAACTGGGTGGAAAAGCCGGGACCAAAGCTGCGGGGGAAGACGGTGGAGCTTACCATCAACGGCTCGCCCGACTTGTAGATCAGCGCCGCAGCTTGTTGAAAGCTGGCGCTATTCTCGCCACCGCCGAAGCTGCCATCAGCATAGGTCACCGCGTCCACGTCCCAAATGTCGGCCAGACGCTCTTTCATCTGCGAAAGCATCTCCACGCCCATGTTGTGCGCGGCCATGCCTGTGCTAAAGGTGGTGCGGCTGCCGCCGGTCACATCGTTGTAGGCCACCGAATCTGTGTCGCCCACCCGTGGTTTTACCTGCTCGTAGCTAATGCCGATTGCTTCGGCAAATTGCATGGCAATCGAAGCCCTGCTGCCGCCGATATCGGTCGATGCTTCGTTCAGGCTCACCGTGCCGTCGGCGTTGAGGATGGCTGTGGCGCTGGACTTGCCGCCCCAGTTGTTCCAATAGCCACAGGCAATGCCCCGGCCCTGATATTTACCCGTGAGGGGCGTGTTGTAGTGATCCGACTCGGCGATGGCCTGCACTGTTTCCAGCAGACCCACCGGCTCGGTGAATTGCACACCATCGGGCCGTCGGTCGCCCTGCTTGGCCCCGTTGATCAGCCGAATATGAGCCTGATCCAGACCCAATTTCTCGGCGATTTCGTTGAGAACACTTTCGGTGGCATAGGCAGCGTTTGTGCCACCTGGCGCGCGATAGGCTGCGGAACGGGGTCGATTGACGACGATGTCATACCCATCCACTTGCAGATTGTCGATGGCGTAGG
>JAHEML010000560.1 GCA_024643705.1 Caldilineaceae bacterium
AAGATGCCAAAGGCTCTTTTTGTCGTCGGTGGTCCAGTTGGCGTCGCCGCTCTCCATATCGTCTTCAAAGACGATGGTTCCCGAAGATGTACGGGCCAGGACAACGTTGGAGAGTTCGGAGAGATTGCCCACATTGTCCGCCACTTTAAGCGCAAAATAGTAGGTGGTATTGGGGGTTAGCCCGCCCACCAGCACCGATTCCTGGGAGCCAGCAACCTGGGGTTCGGCCACATCGGGAACTCGGTTTGCCAGGCCGAAGTTGGCGTCGGAGATGGGGGCCTGGGAGTAGCGGATGTCGTAGGCGGTGGCTTTGCCCTCCATGCCGTCGTCGCCGCTGGCTGTCCAGTTGAGCAAAATCTTGGTGAGCAGCACACCGCCAGGGTTCAGATCAGCCACAGCGCTGGGCGGCGTGCTATCTCGTTCCAACACGTTCAAGACGTTGAGCCGACCATTGGTTTTGGTCTGTTTGGAGCGATCTTTCAGGGAATCCACGCCGGAGACGATGCGCTGTTTGACCTGTTCGTTGCTCAGGTTGCTGCCAAATTCTGCCCAGACCAGCGCAGCCGCGCCAGTGACGTGGGGCGACGCCATAGAGGTGCCATTGGCTGCCCGGTAGCCCGATGGATCACACATGGCGCAGCGGCCTGTGGGCACGGTGGAGAGGATATTCACACCGGGCGCGGCCAAGTCCACCCAGTCTGCGCCGTAGTTGGAGAAGCTGGCGTATTTGTCTTCATGGTCGGTGGCGGCCACCGAAACGATATTGGGCAGTTCGTACGCGCCGGGGTAGGAGCGGCTGTCGGTGTTGGAATTACCCGCCGAGCAGACGTGCAGGGGCGATCCGGGCGCACCCATGGCGTCCATCAACGCCTGGGAGAAGCCGCCGCCGCCCCAACTGTTGTTGGTGACGAGGATGTTCTGCTTTTGTTTGTTCTTGAGATCGTGGATGTAGTTGAAACAGCGCACCGCGTTGGATGTGGTTCCGCTGCCAAAGGCGCTGAGGAATTTGCAGCCTACAAAGCGCACATTCCAGTTGATGCCAACCACGCCCACCTTGTTGTTGGCCGCGCCAATGGTCCCGGCCACATGGCTGCCGTGGCCAAAATCGTCCATGGGGTCGCCGCTGTCGTCGATCATGTTGACGCCGTAGAAATCATCAACAAAGCCGTTGTTGTCGTCATCTTTGCCATCGGCTTCACATTTGCCCGCGCCCTGGGGACATTCCTTGGGGTTCACCCACATCTGGGATGCCAGGTCTTCGTGGGTGTAATCGATGCCTGTATCGATAATGGCAACGATGATCTCTTTGGAGCCGGTGTTGATGTCCCAGGCTTCCAGGGCGTCGGTGTCGGCGTCGTCTGTGCCGCCGGTCTGGCCGGTGTTATTCAACGCCCAAAGTTTGTCAAAGAGGGGGTCGCTGGGTGGTTCGACAGAGAGAGAGTCGCTGATCTGGAGCAGATAGTTTGGCTCGGCGTAGACCACTTTGGGATCGTTTTCCAGCAGTTCGATAAGTTGCTCATCGATGTCTACCGGAGAGGCGGCCAGCCGCATGCCCTCGTCCGTGTCCGTGGGGTCCGGGTCCAGGTTCTCCTTCTCGGCCAGTCCGTATTGGGCATAGAAGTCGGAAATCTGCTCGCGGGTGACGCCAGGCTGAAAGCGGATGATGAGCTGGCCGGGCACAAAGGCCGGGCGTTCGTCGCTTTGTGCGGTCATGCGCCCGCTGCTGACGAAAAAGCCAAGGAGGAGTGTGCTAAGAGCCAGGACGAGAATCACGGGCCGTTTCATAGAGTTTTCTCCGAAAGGAACACGCCGGTCCGTTGCGGGGGCAGGGCCGGGATCGGTGGGTCGGATGCGTCGGGTCTGTTTAGGGACGCGGGGAATGCGATTGGTTTCCAATGTATACACGATTGGGGGCGTTTGGGCAAGTGTGGAGAATCCAGCAACGAGTGTATTTCAACGGGTGTATTTCAGTAGCAGGGCAAAAGTGCCGTCGGCCATGTCTGCACCGGGCTGAAGACCCGGAGCTATAGAGCAACGCCGGATCAATCCGGCTTGAAGAGACGGTTTGCGCCAATACAAACCCATTGAAATACACCCCCGACAACGGTCAACTTCTGGCAGGATTCCAATCTCTGCTATACTGGCTTTGCCCGTATTGGCTGGGCTAAAAGCCCTGATTCACCCGTCTTCTGCGCCAACAGAATACCCGATAGATAGGATAACCAATATGTCTGCTAATGATCCACGCAAAACCAAATGCAAACACCCCAAACCAGACCTGTTACACCTGCGCGACGAACAGAAAGCCGACGACACCTTTGTGCGGGTATACGACTGCGTCATCTGTGGCCGCTATGAGGTTCCCCTGGACATCGACGCATTGGAAAAATACGCCCGGCTGCAACTCCAATTTCTGGGGCAGGTGATTGTTACAAGCGACGAGAAAATGGCCGAAATCAGAGAGAGAGAGCACAGGCAATAAAATTCCAGCACGCCAAAACTCTTCTCATCCATATTTATGCCTGGTGTAATAAAATCGATTATCACTGGATTTCAGGCCAATTCTGCAAACGCCCCCCTCAACGCCGGATACAAACCCCGATAGACCTGGTACGACTTCTCATACATCGCCACAGCATCCGGGTTGGGTACTGTCGATCCCGTGATGCGCACAGTCTCCCGACACGCCGTCTCTCCGTTGGGCCAAATATCCACACCCACACCAGCCAGCAGCGCCGCGCCATAGGCCGCACCCTCAGTCGTGTTGACAGTGACCAACTCGCTGCCCAGCACATCGGCCAGAATCTGCCGCCACAGAGGGCTACGCGCGCCGCCACCGCTCACCCGCACCTGGCGGATAGGGGCGAGACCCGCGGCCTTCATCAACTCAAAGCTATCTCGCAGACCAAAGGCCACCCCTTCCAACACGGCGCGGGTCATGTGGGGCTGGCTGTGGCGCACGGTCAACCCCACAAACGCGCCCCGGGCGAGCGGGTCGGGGTGGGGTGTGCGTTCGCCGGTGAGATAGGGCAAAAAGAGCAGGCCGTCGCTCCCCGGCTGGATGGCCGCGGCCGGGGCCAGTAGATCGTCGTAGGCTACGCCGGGCGCGAGGGTGTCGCGATACCAACGCAGGCTGCCCGCGGCCGAGAGCATCACCCCCATCAAATGCCACTTGCCGGGCAGGCTGTGGGGGAAAGCGTGCAGGCGGCCTTCCGGCTCGAAGATGGCGCTGTCGGCGCTGGCAAAGACAACCCCAGAAGTGCCCAGAGAAAGGGCAACGATCCCCTCTTCTACCGCGCCCACGCCCACGGCCCCCGCGGCCTGGTCGCCGCCGCCGCCCACAACCGGTGTGCCCACACGCAGCCCAGTGGCCTGCGCCGCTGCCGACGAAATGGCCCCGGTGATCTGGGTTCCCTCGTGGGTGGGGGGCAGCCATTCCGGGCGGATTCCCAACGCTGCCACCACGCTCGGCGACCAGTCCCGGCTTGCCAGTTCCACCAGCAGGGTTCCCCCCGCGCCGGCCCGATCCGTGGCGTAATCGCCGGTGAGTTTGTAGCGCACGTAATCTT
>JAHEML010000561.1 GCA_024643705.1 Caldilineaceae bacterium
ACCCTGCGATGATCTGCTTGCCCTGCTGGAAAATGCCATTGCCGACGAGCCGCCGGCCACCCTGAACAATACCGGCCTGATCCGGGATGGCTATTGCGAAGAGTTGGATTCGATCGTCTTCAAAAGCCGCCACGCCAAAGAGTGGGTTGCCAACCTGGAGCGCAGCGAACGGGAGCGGTTGGACATCAAAAGCTTGAAAGTAGGCTACAACAAGGTCTTTGGCTATTACATCGAGATCACCAATACCCACAGCGACAAAGTGCCAGACGGCTACATCCGCAAGCAGACGTTGACCAACGCTGAGCGCTACATCACGCCGGAGTTGAAGGAGTACGAGTCGCTGATTCTCAACGCAGATGAGCGACGCTTAGAGATGGAACAGGCTATTTTTCGCCAGGTTTGTGCCCAGGTGGCCGAAGCAGGCGCTCAGTTGCGGCTGCTTGCCAATGGGCTGGCCTTGCTGGATGTGTACAGCACATTGGCGTCGGTGGCGCAAAAGCGACGCTACAACCGGCCTCGCATCGATGATGGCAACACCATCGAAATCGCCGGGGGCCGCCATCCTGTTGTCGAATTGACCAGCAATGAGCCTTTTGTGCCCAACGATACCCAGCTCTCGCCGGATGTGGCGGTGCACATTTTGACAGGCCCCAACATGTCGGGGAAATCCACCTATCTGCGCCAGACAGCGCTCGTTGTGCTCATGGCCCAAATTGGTTCTTTTGTGCCAGCCGAAGTCGCTCACATTGGGGTAGTTGACCGAATTTTCACCCGCATTGGGGCCAGCGACGAGATTCATCGGGGCCAGTCTACCTTTATGGTGGAGATGGTGGAGACCGCCAATATCCTCAACCATGCCACCAACCGTAGCCTGTTGGTTTTGGATGAGATAGGCCGGGGAACCAGCACCTACGATGGCCTAGCGATTGCCTGGTCGGTGGTGGAATACATTCACAATCACCCCTCGCTGCAAGCCAAAACCCTCTTTGCCACCCATTACCACGAACTCACTGACCTCTCGGAACGCTTGCCCCATGTGATCAACTACCACGTGGCTGTGGATGATCGCGGCGAGCAGGTGGTCTTTCTCCACCGTATTTTGCCCGGCAGCGCGGATCGCTCCTACGGGGTGCATGTGGCCCAGATGGCCGGGTTGCCCAAACAGGTGGTGCACCGGGCCGAAGAAATTCTGGACGATCTGGAAAAGTCGGGTGCTGCCGGCCCGCGTCGCCTGAGCGATGTTGTCTCCCAGGCGGGCAAGCGGGCTGTCGCCCTGCAAGTCGGTCTCTTTGCCGATGCTCACCCGGTGGTGGAAGTCCTGCGCACCATGGATGTGAACCACCTGACACCACTGGATGCGCTCAACCGGCTGTATGAATTGCAGAAATTGGCCCAGGATAGCTAACCCGCTTTCTTTCGCTGGTTGAATGGCCTCCACTGGTTGAATGGCCTCCACTGGTTGAATGACCTCAAAGGAGAAAACGCCATGCAGAATGTACGAATTGCCATGTGGTCCGGCCCGCGCAACATCTCCACCGCGCTTATGCGGGCGTGGGAAAACCGGCCCGATACCATCGTCCACGACGAGCCATTCTATGCCCACTATCTGGCCGAGACGGGTATGGACCACCCCGGACGGGACGAGATTATCGCCGCGGACGAAAGCGACTGGCGCAGGGTGGCCCATCAGATGATCAACGATCCCCTGCCAGCGGGCAAAACAATCTATTACCAAAAGCATATGACCCACCACATGCTGGAACATACCGGATTGGATTGGCTGGGCGGGGTGACCAACTGTTTTCTCCTGCGCACCCCCAGCGAAGTCATCAACTCCTACATCAAAATCCGGCCCGATGTCACCCTGTTCGACATTGGCTTTGCCCAACAGCTACGCATCTTTCGGTTGGTGCGTTCGCAAACCGGCCAAAACCCACCGGTCATCGACAGCCGGGATGTACTGGAAAACCCGCGACAACTCCTCACGCTTCTGTGCAACGCGGTGGGGGTATCCTTCGACGAGCGGATGCTCTCGTGGCCTGTCGGACCCCGATCCAGCGATGGTGTGTGGGCCAAGTATTGGTATGCGTCCGTCGAGGCATCCACCGGCTTTGCCCCCTACCATGAAAAGAACGAACCAGTGCCAGCACATCTGCGGGGGGTATTGGCCGAGGCCGAGGATATCTACGCAGAGTTGTATCAACACCGGCTAACGACTTGAAACCATGGATTGTGAGGTGATGCGTGCCAGCTTCCGGCATCTCGCAATCCCAAAATCTCAACACCTCCCTATCTCCTTATCGCAATCCGAGGAACCCATGCGCCAATCCTTTAACCCCGCCAACCGAGACCTGATCGTCAATATCAACGGAACCCTCGTTCATCGGGATCAGGCGGCGGTCAGCCCCTTCGACTCGGTTGTGCAGAATGGGGACGCGGTGTGGGAAGGGCTGCGTCTGTACAATGGGCGTATCTTCAAGTTGACCGAGCATCTGAACCGTTTGCAGGCCGGTGCGCGCACCCTGGCCTACCAGAACGTGCCGTCCAACGCGGCCATTACCGCCGAAATTCGCCGTACCCTGGCCGCCAACAGCATGACCGACAACGTCCACATCCGCCTAACTCTCAGCCGGGGTGTCAAATACACCAGCGGCATGGATCCACGGGTCAACCTGGGCCAGCCGACCCTGATTATCCTGGCCGAGCACAAAGCGCCCGTCTACGACAAAGGGGGTGTTCGGCTCATTACCTCTGGCATCCGTCGCATCCCGCCCGACTGCCTGGATCAGAATATCCACTCGTGCAATATGCTCAATTCCATCTTGGCGAAGATGCAGGCCAACGCGGCACAGGTAGACGATTGCATGATGCTGGACATCCACGGCTTTGTGGCCGAGACCAACGCCACCCATCTCTTTTTCGTGGAAAACGGTATTGTCTCCACCCCTCACACCGATTCCTGCCCAGAGGGGATTACCCGGGCCACCGTGCTGGAATTGTGCGGGAAACATGCCATCCCCCATGCGGTGCGCAATATCTCCCTGGCCGAAGTCTACCGGGCGGATGAGGTCTTTTGCACCGGAACGATGGGTGAACTGGCTCCGGTGGTCGAGATCGACGGGCGTGCCTACGGGGATGGAAAAAGTGGCCCGTTTACATCCCGGTTGAGCGATCTCTATCAAGGATTGACTGCGACCACAGGGACAGAGGTGGTCGATTGAAAATACCGAGTGTCGTGCGCGGTCTTGGCCCTGTAGACATCAAATCGGTCAGCCGAGACTCAATGCTCCTGTTGATCTCCGGGGGATCGCTCGTATTGGCCCTGGCTATGCGCTACGGCGTCCCCTTCGCCACCCCCCACCTACAGCGGTTACTCGCAATCAACCTGGCCGACTTCACCCCTTTGCTCATGAGTTTTGTGCTTTTGATCGCGCCGGGAATGGTCGGTTCACTCGTCGGTTTCCTCATTCTGGACGAGCGGGACGACGGCACGCTGACGGCTCTACTTGTGACACCCGTCTCGTTGCGCGCTTATCTGCTCTATCGCATCGGGCTGCCTGTGCTCATT
>JAHEML010000562.1 GCA_024643705.1 Caldilineaceae bacterium
AGCTCTTCCACCAGGGGGCGCAACAGATCGTACTGTTTGGCGGTGCTGGGGATAGTGGTGCTGGATTCGTCGCTTTCTGTGTCTATTTGCACATAGCGTAGCAGCCGTTCTTCGACTGCTGCCGTGTATTGGTTGGACATGGGTTTCCTTCTCCTCTGGTCTGTTTTGGGCTGCGGCGTATGGCAGTTGCGATGAATGGGCAGGGATGCCGCTCTTCCCAGCAATCGGTTATATGACGGTCGCGGTTGGGGGGATTTCGTACCCATAGCGGTGCATGGCCTGTTCGAGAAAGTCGAAATAGTGGACCTCTGGGTCGCTGCGCCAACGGCCCACGGCTTCGCTTTTTGTGGCAATCCGGGCAAGGGGCATGTCGAGAAACGCTTCCAGCCGGGCTACAGTCTTTTCTTGGTCCAGCACAAAGTCCTCCATGCGCACCTCCAGCCAGAATTTGGGTTTGGGGGTTGCCTGCACCAATTTGTCTTGATATAGCCACGAAATGGCGCGACGTTCCCGTTCGTTCTCGGTGGGGGGATACTGGATGCCAAAATCGGCCAGATCGTCGGTCTTGTGGCGTGCCAGAATGCTGTCGCAGGGGTTGCGCACCCAGAAAATATAGCGGATATCCGGGAACATGCGCACAATCCACGGAAAGACGAGAGTTGTTTCGGGGATTTTCCAACCCTTGCGCGGCGCGGGCGCAGCCAGAACCGTCTGCAAATAGCCGTGAATCAGCGCCGTAAATTCATCGGGGATGGGCATGGTGTGGAGTGGGTCGAAGTCCCATTTCAGCCCGCCTTGCCAGCGCACATGGCGGGCCAACACCCGGCAGGCATCGTACATCGGATCGGGCGGCAGCAGATCGCTGGAGCGGTTGAGGGGCGTGCCCAGAAATACACCGCTGGCAAGCAAGGTTTGGGCCATGGCCCGGGTTGCACCGTGGCCGCGACCGATGATTGTGACGAAGGGCATGGGCGTTGAATACACTTTCTGAAGATGGAAATTTGTGGACATATTGCGAAACGTGAAACGTGATGCGTGAGATTGGCCGACAGTCTCACGCATCACGTTTCACGTTTCCACGGCAAAGCCGCCAATCTCTCAACTGGGCACTGTCACCACTGTCCCATTCTCATACGACGCAATCGCAGCTTCAATGATCTCCTGGACGGCCAGCCCTTCCTTGCCAGAGGCTTCGATTTCGTCCGGAGATACGCCCGCGTCCACCTGCTCGATCCAGCGGTTGATGCGGTTGGTGAAGGTTGCGCCAAAGCCGCTGAGACCGCCCATGATGCTGTTGCGCACCACGGTCAGCTCTTCGCTGCGCCTGGGGTAGAGGGTCAATTCTTCGTAGAGATTGTCCAGCACAAAGCGCCCTTCGGTCCCCATCACCTCGCAGCGTTCCAGGTTGTGCCGGGGATTGGTGTCGTAGCTGCCGGTCAGGTGGCCGACGACGCCGTTGGCAAATTCCAGGTTGACCTGCACATTTGAATAGACCACCCGGCCCGGCGCACGGTTGAAGAAGGCGTGAACTCGCTTCACATCGCCGCAGAAGAAGCGCATGATGTCCAAGCTATGGGGGTGCAGTGCGCGGATGTGGAACCAGGGCGACGACTCGTTGGGGTTGCCAATCCACATGGTCATGTTGATCAACAGAGGATCGCCCAGTTTACCCTCGTCCATCCATTGTTTGGCTTTGGCAGCAGGGGGAACAAAGCGGTGGTTCAGGTTCACCCCAAAGCAGAGACCCTTCTCGCTGGCCTTTGCCACCATCTGGCGGGCTTTGACAATGTCGTTGGAGATGGGCTTCTCGCAGAGGACGTGCAGGCCCGCGTCAAAGGCTTCCATCACCGGCTCGAAGTGATGCCCACCATTTTCCGGCCCTGCGGTGGTCACGCTGACTGCGTCCAGGTTCACATTTTTCACCAGATCGGCCACGCTGTAGAAAGCGGGCACACCATATTGGGCAGCAGCTTTGTCTGCTCGCGCCTTGTCCATATCACAGACCGCGGCCAAAGTGGCCTTATCACTGGCTTTGTAAACACCTGCATGGGTGTTGCCGATGCCGCCCAGACCGATAATCGCAACGTTGAGCATTTGATTCTTCCTTGTGGGGTGGAGGATGGAGGATGGTGAAGTGAAAGATGATGGCACGGCTACACTCGTGTTGTCAAAGGGGACGCCAAATCAACCTCTATTGTACAATCCGCTGGATGAATTGCACAACCTCATCGGTCAGCCTTGCCGTTGTGCTCGGCGACAGAATATCCCCGGCCAAAATATGATGATCCGGGTCGTCTCCATCCAACACCGGGACAAGCGTCTTGTCTGTCGAGCCGATCTGGTCGAAGAGCGCTTGTACACGGGTTGTGTTCACCACTGTGTCGTCGGGGGAGTAGTAGACCCGTATGGGTAGTCGGATGCGGGCCGGGTCGCTGCCGCGGATCAGGCCAACGGTTGCCATGGCCTGCACCGCGGCTTCCACGGGGTAGCGGTAGGTCCAATAGCGGGCGTGGTCTTCGTTGTTTGGTTCCCAACTGCGTTCTGTTCCGAGCACCAACCGGGCCAATGGGCGCGCCCACGGCCCCAACAGCAGTTCGCTGCCTGTTGCCCGCGAGCCATAGTTGGGCGAAAAGAGCACCAGCCCAGCCACCTGTGGGTCTAGGTGGCCCTCGGCGGCCATCCATGTCAATAGCCCACCCCCGGTGGATGTGCCGAGCAGCACCACTTTGTCCCCCAGCGCTTCGCCAATCGCGACTGCCTGGGCGATGTCGTTGATCCAATCATTGACGGTGGCCGCGGCCAGGGCTGCGCCTGTGCTGCCGTGGCCGGTGAGCCGCGTGTAGAATAGGTTGGCCCCCAGTTGGGCGGCGACTTCTTCGGGCAGGGGAGCCATCTCCTGGCGGGTGGCAGAAAAGCCGTGAATGTAGACCAACGCGATAGCTGTGCGCTCTTTGTGCGTCGGGTCTGCCCAGACAATACGCTTTTCCGTGTTAGCGCGCAGATCGGGGACTGCCTCTTCCTGGGCTGCCAGCCATGTGTCTAGCTCGCCGAGCCGACTACCTGACAGGTTATCGGACAGAGTGGCTGGGCGCAAGGTCGCGTCCACGGAAACCCGGGGGCCAGCAAACCAGAAAAAGGCCAGGGCAATTGCTGCCCCGGCCAGTACAAACAGACGAATTGTGCGCGGTTGCTTCATCAAAACTCCTCGGCCAGCAGGGCCTGGATGATGGCTTCTGTTTCGGGGTAGTGGCCTTCGCCGATCTTCAGGTGGCGAATCTGTCCGCTTTTGTCGATGAGATACATGGCAGGCCAATAGCGGTTGTGGTAGGAACGCCAGGTTGCTTTGTCGTTGTCGATGGCGACGGGGTAGGGGACATCCAGTCGTTGGATGGCATCCTGCACGTTGTTCACATCTTTTTCGTAGCCAAATTCCGGGGTGTGGACGCCAATCACCACCAGCCCGTCCTCTTTGTATTGATTATACCATTCCCTCACCGAGGGAATCACATGGATGCAATTAATTCAGCCATAGGTCCAGAATTCGACGATGACCACTTGGCCCCGCAG
>JAHEML010000563.1 GCA_024643705.1 Caldilineaceae bacterium
GCAGGCCAGAGAAAATTTGTTGCAGCAGGAACCTCCAAAAATGACACGACGCCGATTAGATCATGCCCATAGTGGCCGAGTCGCTGAAGAGAACACACAATGCTTCGAGTGCATCCGTAGCGTCTGGCCCGGCGGCCTGCAAAAGGAGCACGTGGCCCTGGCGTGCCTGAAGCTGCATCAATTGCAAGATGCTTTTCACATCCACCCGGTCAGAGCTACGGCTCAAGTTTTGCGCGGTGATCTCAGCCTGGTATTGGTTCGCCACCCGCACCACATCTTTGCTGGTGCGCAGATGCAACCCCTGGGGGTCATTGACCGTCACAGTAGCCGAATGTTCTTCGTTTTCAGGCACGCCGTCGGTAGGTCTGTCCATTTCACTTTTCACGTTTTATCTCTTCTGGCATCCGCACTACTTTGCGCGCACTATTTTGCGCGCATTCAGCACGGCTTCGGCAGCCACATTGACGTCGTGGAGAGTGTCGCCCAACCCAGCGTGTACAGCCGCCACAATCGCGCCTTCCACTAATGGCGCGTTGCTGATGGTACAGCGGTTGCGCTTCTCGCCAGGTAAAAATTCCAGGGCGATCTCAGCATTCATCACAGCACTGCCCATATCCACCAGAATCAGAACCCCGTCGTCGCTCCATACACTTTCGATGGCTGCCATAATGTACATGGCATCTGTGCCCAAGAGGGTTTCGTCTTCGGCCATTCCACCAGCCGGGGCCATCTGTACGTCGTCGCCCGACATCTGCTGGGCCAGGCGGCAAACACCCTCGGCTATCAACCGGCTGTGAGAGACGAAGACCAGCCCGATCATGGCTCGACCCAATCCAGGGTACGCTCGACGGCTTTTTTCCATCCGGCAAAACCGCTCTCCCGCTGGGCATCGTCAATGCGGGGCTGCCAGCGCCGGTCTACTTGCCAGTTGTCCCGCAGGGCATCCAAACTCTCCCAGTAGCCCACGGCCAACCCGGCGGCATAGGCCGCTCCCAAGCTGGTTGTCTCGGCCACCACCGGGCGAATGACCTCTGTGCCCAGGATGTCGGCCTGTAATTGCATGAGGAAATTGTTGGCTGTCGCGCCACCGTCCACCTTCAGCACTTTCAGGGGAACACCGCTGTCTGCGTTCATAGCTTCCAACACTTCTCTGGTTTGGTAGCAGATGGACTCCAGCGCAGCCCGCACAATGTGGCCGCGGTTGATGTAGCGGGTGAGGCCGACAAGAACGCCCCGGGCGTCGCTGCGCCAATAAGGCGCGTACAACCCGCTGAACGCGGGCACCAGATAGCAGCCCCCCGCATCCTCCACGCTTTGAGCAATCGTCTCGCTCTCGGCGGCATTCTGGATCAGATGCAGGTTGTCCCGCAGCCATTGAATGGTGGCCCCGGCCATGGCAATCGAGCCTTCCAGGGCATAGACAGGAGGCGCGTCGCCCAATTGATAACAGACGGTGGTGAGCAGTCCGTTCTGGCTATGGACGATCTCTGCGCCGGTGTTGAGCAGCATAAAACAGCCGGTTCCATAGGTGTT
The DNA here is from genome assembly GCA_024643705.1 of Caldilineaceae bacterium. Lineage (GTDB taxonomy): Bacteria > Chloroflexota > Anaerolineae > Caldilineales > Caldilineaceae > JACQGT01. The sequence continues at coordinate 1,534 of JAHEML010000563.1, forward strand.
TTTGGCTTCGCCTGGGGCAAAGCAGTTCTGCCCTACGGTAGCTGCTTGCTGATCGCCCAGATCACCGCAGATGGGAATCTGGCCGCCAAAAGGTCCATCGGTACGTGTCATCCCATAAAAACGGGGGTCGCTGCTGGGGCGAATCTCTGGCAGCAGGGAACGAGGAATCTGCAAGATAGCCAGGAGTTCGTCGTCCCAGGCTAGGGTTTCCAAGTCCATGAGCATGGTGCGGCTGGCGTTGGTGGGGTCGGTGATGTGTTTACCCGTGGCCGGCCCGCCGGTCAGATTCCAGATGAGCCAGGAATCCACTGTGCCAAAGAGAATATCGCCCGCTTCGGCCCTGGCTCGCAGACCGTCCACGTTGTCCAACAGCCACCGAACTTTCGGCCCGGCAAAATAGGTTGCCAAAGGCAGGCCTGCTTTGCGGAAAAATGTTTCGGTGTGGCCCGCGTCTGCCAGCTCTTTGCAGATACGGTCGGTGCGGGTGTCTTGCCAGACGATAGCATTGTGGACCGGCTCGCCTGTGTGCTTATCCCAGAGGATGGCCGTTTCGCGCTGGTTGGTGATGCCAATGGCCGCGATGTGGGCGGCGCTGACATTCGCCTTGTCCAGGGTGGCGCGGATCACCTCTTGGGTGCGCTGCCAGATTTCGGCGGGATCGTGCTCCACCCAGCCGCTACGGGGGAATATCTGCTCGTGCTCCTGCTGAGAGTAAGCCACCACCGAGCCGGAATGGTTGAAGAGCATAAAGCGGGTGCTGGTCGTGCCAGAGTCGATGGCACCGACGTATTTCGTCATGGGCTTTCCTTTCACATGCTTGTACTGTCGCTCGCTGTGCTATTGGGCTATGCTATTGGGTTGTGCTATTAAGCTGTGCACTTGTTGCGGCGGGCCGAAGAGGGGGCGGACTGCCGATTTGTCAGCCGGTGTTGCTGGGCGATGCAGGTGATCCCAGAACGATGGCGGCTGTTTCGAAGAGCCAATAGGCACTGGTTGCACCTGGGTCCTGGTGGCCGATGGAGCGATCGCCGAGATAGCTGGCCCGCCCCTTGTTGGCCCGAATGTCGATGGTATGTTCCATGCCCAGGCGGGCCGCCTGTTGGGCCACAGCAAGGGCAACCGCCAAACTCTGGCCAGAAGCCAGTGCGGCTTCCATTGCTTCCACTGCTGGTTGAATGGCGTCTACCATGGTTTTGTCGTCGATGTGGGCCTTGCCCCGCTGCTTCAGGCCATCTAACCCAAAGCGTAGCATACGCGCCAACTGGGCGAGATCAACATGTGTGCCGTCGTTGGGGCTGGTGGCCGCACGCAAGAAGAATGTGCCATAAAGAGGGCCTGCCGCACCACCCACCGCGCTGATGAGTGTCATTGCCACAGTGCGAAAGAGTGCGCTGATGTCTGGGCAGGGGTTGTTGGGGTCTTGTAAGCGCTCCCGCACTTTTTCCATTCCCCGGCGCATGTTCACCCCGTGGTCAGCGTCGCCGATGGCTGCGTCCAGTCGGGTTAGCTCTTCTTCTTTGGCAATGACGCGATCTGCGTATAGAATCAGCCAGTTTCGTAGCTGGCCGAGGGTAATCTCTTGAGCCATCTTGTACTCCACTTTGCCAGTGCAGCCTTCAGTTCAGTTCAACCCGTGCAGCCCTACCAGTGGAATGTGGGGGTGTGTACCGGAGAATCCCACAGGTCGAGCAATTCGTCGTCCAGGCGCAGCAGGGTGACCGTACATCCGCCCCGCCCCAGGCTGGTCAGATAGTTGCCCACCAAGGAACGTTTGACGCAGATGTCCCGTTTTTCCAAAAATTCGTAGATGTGCTGAAAAACGAGGAAGAGTTCCAGGGGTGGGGTTCCGCCCAGGCCGCTGACAAGCAGAAGCACTTGGTCGCCGGAACGATAGGGCAAATCGTCCACAATGGGTTGCATCAGCCGTTGGACAATCTCGACGACGCCGTCCACACGCTGTTCAATCCCCGGCTCGCCATGAATGCCCACCCCCAGCTCGATTGTGTGGTCGTCCAGAGGCAAGGCATGGAT
>JAHEML010000564.1 GCA_024643705.1 Caldilineaceae bacterium
TCAGTAATCGCACTGGTATCAGTAATCGCACTGGTATCAGTAATCGCACTCGTGTCGCTCAGGGTCTCGCTGGTTGCAACTTCGGGTGCGGCAACATCGGTTGTGCCGGTCAATTCATCTGTACCCGTGATAGATGAAGTCTCGTCAACCACAGGTGGGTCGATTCTGACCAGAATGTGGCGGGCGTGGGCCTGTTCTTCGGTAAGCGACACCTTCTCGTCACCGATGGTTTCCACCATTTTTTCCCGGAGCAACTGTGCTCGCAACACCTCGCGATATTCGTCAATGCTCATCCCGGCCTCTTTTAGCTGGTCGGAGCGGGCAGTCAACCCTTCTTGATAGAGTGTATCGTCCAAAACCGGGGGCGGTTCTTGGGTGGGAACCTCCACTGTTGGCGCGGCTTCGGTCTCTGTCACGCCGTCGCTGGCAGCTATGGTCGGTTCGGCTGCTGGGGTCGGTGTAAAGAGGGCAGCAGTAGCCGTTGCACCAACACCGGCTTCGGCGGTGGCGGTGGCCTGAGGAACAGTCAACGCACCTTGGCGGGCGGCAATCTCCTCGCGCAATGCGGTGTCCACCTCTTCGTCGCTCACCGAAACTCCCATCTCAGCCGCGCGCAAGGCAATCACATCCTCGTCGATCATCGCGTTGAGTACCTGGGTTCCCAACGAGATTGGGCTAGCCAGAGTGGCCTGAAGTTGAGAAATCTGGGAGGCGAAGAAGTCCTGGTTGCCAAACTGCTGGGAAAAGAGTTGATATTGGACGAGTTGTTCGCGCAGATTTGCCTGTTGTAACCGCGCCCTCTTCCAAAAATCCCGTGTGATAATCGTCTTGTCTTCGACCTTCGCCAGTGTGCTGCCAGGCTTGATCAACAATTCGTTGACAGCCCCACCAAGGACAAGCAAGACAGCCAACACCACAGCGGGGACCACATACATCAGAATCTGTTTATTGCGTTCCCAGTCCCGGGCACGCAAGCGAACTTCTTTGGGGGTTTCTGCTTTTACTTCTTCCTGTTGGTTCTTCTTGCGTTTCGCCATAGAAACCGAAACCTTCGTTGCTATTTCGGGCGCAGCGGGGCTGCCCGACTTATTTGAATGATCGTAGGAAATGATCCCACGCAAATGAAGGGGCAATAATGGAAAATAGGGGCCTGGAACAAGTCCGTGCCCCTACTGATTCCCACTCTTCTTGGCCCCAAATCGCTTGTCTATGCGCCGCCCTTGCGGGTAATGCGCACATGCTCGCCCGTGTAGGGCATCAGAGCCAGATGGCGGGCACGCTTGATAGCAGTTGTGACCTTGCGCTGCATCTTGGCGCTGACCCGGGTTTTTCGCCTTGAATAGATACGGCCCCGGTTGTCCACAAAACGGCTGAGTACAGTCACCTTTTTGTAGTCGATGTCTTCTAACTTAACTTCGTTCCCCACATAGCGAGGGTTGCGCCGTCGGCCATCTTTGGTGCGGGAAAAGAGAGCGGGACCGTCGGAATAGGTGACGCTATCATCATCCTCATCGTCCATGTCGTCATCGTCGTCATCCATATCATCGTCTTCCAACTGAGGACGTGACGGAGGCCGCGCCGACTGGGGACGTGGAGACCTTGGGCCGGAATTGGAGACGACGACCTCTTCTTCATCTTCGTTGCGATCTTGCTCTGCCATCGTCTATTCCTCCACACTTTCTTGAACATGTTCACTGCGAATAAACAAAAACCGAATGATGTCTTCGTTGAGCCGCATCACGCGTTCAACTTCTGTGACACCGGCCGGGGGCATAGCAACATTGTGCAGAATGTAGTTGCCCAGAAAATGGTTCTGAATAGGATAAGCAAGCTTGCGCTGCCCCCACTTCTCTGTGCTCACCACTTCGCCTTCTTGCCCAGCGATGGCTTGCCCCACCCGTTCGATTACACTGTTGACCCCATCTTCATCCAGTTTTGGTTGAATGATGTAAGTCAGTTCGTAGGAATTCATTGCCTGTTCACTCATAACCCGCTTGGTTTCTCCTTTCGCGGCTTTCCTTGGGATTTGCCCACAGCTCAATTACCGTGAGCAGAAAGAGTGAGAGGTCACATCATGGTGTGCCCTCTCACTGTAGGCCGAAACAATTCTAGCACAGAGGTACATGAACAACAAAAACAGAGGCGAGCGAAAAGCTCTGGGTTCTGGCAAAACTACTTGCCATTCATCGTCCCCCCACACAGAAATCGACCCCCTTCTCTGTGCCCGCAATTTGTCAAAGCAGCACCAATTGGGTATACTGTCCACACATCGGGGAGTAGCGCAGCTCGGCAGCGCGCTTCGTTCGGGACGAAGAGGTCGGAGGTTCAAATCCTCTCTCCCCGACCAACCAAGAGGGACGGATTCAGATTAGAATCCGTCCCTCTTTTTGTTCCAGGCCCGGCGACTGGTCGAGACTTGCGCCCGCCAACCCTCTGGCACATAATAGACAAAACACCCACGGCCTATTCTCCCAAACAAATCAACTTTCCACCACACGAGGAGCCGCATATGCACGCCTACGATACACTCATCATCGGTTCTGGCTCTGCGGGCAGTATCCTGGCCGCACGCCTCTCTGCCGACCCCTCACACAGAGTGCTTCTGCTGGAGGCCGGGCCGGACTACACAGATACAGATTCGTTGCCCGATGATCTGAAATATGGATTCGGCACGCCCTCCGGCATCTTCAGCATCACCCACGATTGGGGCTACCGAGCCAACGCCACCCCCGTTGCGCCACCAATCGCCATCCCCCGTGGCAGGGTGATCGGTGGCAGCAGTTCGGTCAATGCCACCATCTTTCTGCGGGGCATACCCGACGACTTCGCCCACTGGGTTGCGTTGGGCAACGATCGCTGGTCGTGGGAGGCCGTGTTGCCCTACTACCGCAAGATCGAAAACGATCAGGACTATCACGATGAATTCCACGGCAACGACGGGCCGATCCCCGTGGGCCGCTATGGCCCGGACGAATGGCCGGAGGATCAGCGGGCCTGGTATGCGGCCTGCCTCGCCGCTGGTTACCCCGAATCGCCCGACATGAATCGACCCGACACGACCGGCGTCGGCCCCTACCCCCTCAATTCGCGCAGCCGCATCCGCTACAGCACATCCCTGGCCTACCTGCTGCCAGTCCGGGGTCGGCCCAACCTCGCTATTCGGGGAGGTGCCGTGGTTCAGCGCATCTGCTTCGATGGTAACCGCGCCACTGGTGTCGAGGCGATAATCGACGGTAGACGCGAAACGCTCACCGCCGGTCGGCTGATCCTCTGCGCCGGGGCCATCGCCTCTCCCCAACTGCTCATGCTCTCCGGCATTGGCCCAGGCGAACATCTGAACAGTCTGGGCATACCCGTTTTGGTGGATCAACCTGCGGTTGGCGAAGGTCTGCGGGACCATCCGGCCACAGGTTTGCTCTGGAAAGTGCGCCCCGATTTCCCGGCCAACACAAGTGCCCATTATCATCAGGTGGGGCTACGCTATTCTGCCACTGGCTCGGATTTTTTCAACGACATGATTGTCTACTTTGGCGTACGCCCTTCTGCGGGGGTGCCCACAGAA
>JAHEML010000565.1 GCA_024643705.1 Caldilineaceae bacterium
CGGCCAGTAGCTCCATCAGATACTCGCCTTTTTCCTGGACATCGGCCAGAAATTCGGGCTGGGAGACCCGCTCCACCACATAATTCGCCACGTGGGTGGTAAAGGGATTACCCGCAAATGTGCTGGCATGATCACCCTTGTGCATGGCGTCGGCGACCTTCTGGCGCATGAGAATGGCACCAATGGGCAGCCCACCGGCCAAAGGCTTGGCAACAGTCAAAATATCCGGCTCCACGCCGTAGCCCTGGTAGCCCCACAACGTACCAGAACGACCCAACCCACACTGAACTTCGTCGAAAATCAGAATAGCGTCGTGCTTGTCTGCCAGATCGCGCAGGCCCTGCAAAAACTCTTGCGAGGCAGGGTAAATACCACCTTCGCCCTGGATAGGTTCGACGATAATCGCGCACACCTTGTCGCTCATGGCGGCTTGCGCGCTGGCAAGATCGTTGAATTCGGCAAAACGCACGCCGGGCATCAAGGGCTGGAAAGGTTGCTGATATTTCTCCCGGGGGGTGGCGGCCAACGAGCCAAAGAGCCGCCCGTGGAAAGCATTCGAAAAAGCGAGAATTTCGTATTTGTCCTCATTGCCCTGCTCCCGGGCATAGCGCCGGGCAAATTTGAACGCGCCTTCGTTGGCATCGGCCCCGGTCAGGCTGAAATGCACTTTGTCGGCAAAACTGGTTTCGCACAATTGCTTTGCCAACCGAGCGTGGGGCTCGGTGTGGTAGAGGTTGCTCACGTGCAGCAGGCCGCTCTCGGCTGCTTCGGCAATGGCCTTGTTGATGCCGGGATCGCTGTAGCCCAGCACATTGACGGCAATCCCCGCTACACAGTCCAAATAAGCCTTGCCTTCGCTGTCGTAGACAGTGCTGCCCTGCCCCCGCTCCAACACGAAGGGCGGGCGGCTATAGACACCGAGAACGTACTCTTGTTCGTTTTGGATGACTTCTTGGGTGTTCACGTTTGTTTTCTCCCTTGTGGTTGATTGGGAGGCTGAGAGATTAAGAGAGTTGGAGATGTGGAGATTCTGTCGAATCTCTCAATCTCTTCATCTCGTGGTGACTCAACCCCCTACATTCCTCCAATAATTCCTGTCCCACTCTCTTCCTGCACCCCGGCAATGTTGGTGATTACGGCTTGGGCCACGCCCCTGCCTACCGCATCGATGGCACTCCTCACTTTGGGAACCATGCCGCCAAAGATATTGCCGTCGGCAATCCACGCCTCGGCCTGATCGGCGGTGATGGCCCGCACCACCCGGCCAGCAATAAGCACACCGGGCACGTTGCTCACAAAGACAAGCCTGATCGCGCCCAGTTTGGCAGCCACGGCCGCCGCCACATGGTCAGCATTGACGTTGTAACTCCTGGCGTCGTACGCGCCAAAGCTGACAGGGCTGATCACTGGTACAATGTCCGCGGCGAAAAGCGCCTTGAGCAGACGCAAGTCCACATCCTGCACTTCACCCACCCGGCCAAGATCGCCAGCAGGATGCCACATCTTTTCCACAAAAATGGTCCCATTGTCCACGCCGCTGATGCCCGCCGCCTGGATGTCTTGGTGGACCAGGCTACGGACGATCCGCTTGTTCATCAGCCCGCTCAAAATCATCTCCACCACATCTACATCTTCGTCGCTGGTGATGCGCAAACCGTCGAGGAATTGGGTTTTCAGCCCCAATCTGGCCTGCATATCCGCGATAGCCTTGCCGCCACCGTGGACGATCACCACCTGTTTGCCCCCATCCCGCAGGGATTGCACAGCCTTTGCCAGACCAAACAGAAAAGCTTCGTCGTCCAGTTCATTGCCACCAACCTTGAGAACCACAACATATTTCTCATCATGTTTCTCATCATGTTTCTCATCGGCAGGTGTTGCCATTTCAATCGTTTGGGGATTATTTTCGTTCACGCTGGTTTCCTTCAGATTTGTTGCAGATGATGCGATTGGCGTCGCTTGTCATCTCGTCAGCCTAATTTCTTCCGTTGCCTCATTACTTCGTACCCCAAAATGGCCGCGGCTGCCGTGACACCCAGGGATTGGCGAAACTCTCGCCCGTAGGGAATCTCCAGGCGCAGGTCAGCTTGGCGCAAAAAAGAACGGGTGATGCCCCGTTTCTCCCCACCAATAAGCAGAAAAAGCGGCTGGGCCAAGTCGGCCTGATCAACCGTCACCGATTCGTCCTCGGCGGCACAGGCAATCACCAACCCCTTGCTTTGGAAAAACCGGGCGGCATCCTCTGCTGTCTCCGCAATCGCCGTGGGGATCAGCTCCGACGCGCCGGCGGACGAACGGGCCACGGTCGCGGCAGCGCTCAACCAGTTACGTGGGCGCAGAACCAGCCCATCCACCCCACAGGCATACAGAGAACGCACGGCTTGCCCAAAGTTGAAAGGGTCTTCGATCCCGTCCAACATCACCACAAAAGCGGGTCGATCTGCGGGCAGAAGATCGGCCAGTTCAACAGAACGCCGCTCCCCCACCAGGGCAATCACCCCGCCATGGCTGGTTCCATCGGCTAATGCGTCAATCTCGGCTGGCTCCTTGCGCACCACCGGCACGCCGGCTTCCCGCGCCCGGTGCTCCAGCCAGCGCAGCGCCCGATCATCCCGGCCGGTTCGCACGTAAACGACCTGCACATCCCGGTAGGGCGACTGTAACGCTGCGGCCACGGATACCTGCCCTTCCAGAATCACCGGCAGCGAAGTGGATTGAGTCATGGTCTATTCATCCGTATAAATCCACCCACTCCGTGTTCATCCGTCTCTTTTTGTTCAGAGTAACCCGGAGGTCTCGTCGATGCCCGCCAGAATATTAAAATTCTGCAACGCCTGTCCACTCGCGCCCTTGATCAGGTTGTCCAGGCTGGCGGTGACGATATACTCCGTGCCGTTGGGCCGGGACGGATCGGCGGGGGTGATGCCGATGGCGCAGCGGTTGGTGTTGACGGTGTGGCTCAGGCTGGCCTGCTGGCCTGGCTGGAGCAGGTGGACGAATGGCTCCCCATCGTAGCTCTCGGTGTAGAGGTCCCGGATCTGCTCTTCTGTCACACCGGCGGGCACATCCACATAGATCGTGCTCAATATCCCCCGATTCACAGGCAGCAGGTGGGGGGTAAAGAGGAAGCGGGTGTCGTGTTTGTGCCCATTAGCGTTGTTGAGCACCTGCTCCATCTCCGCCACATGCCGATGACGGTAGCCTACGCTGTAGGGGGTGATATTCTCGTTGGCTTCGACAAAATGGTAGGGCAACTTGGCTTTGCGCCCTGCGCCGCTCACGCCACTTTTCGAGTCCACAATCACCCGATCCCCCAACCAGCCAGCCTTTGCCAGAGGATACAACCCTAAGTTGACACTCGTCGGATAGCAGCCAGGCACGGCGATGAGCTGCCCGCCCCGAATCGTGTCCCGATAAAGCTCGCACAGGCCATAGCGGGCCACTTGCAAAAGTTCCGGGGCCGTGTGTTCCAGCCCATACCAGCGGGTGTAAACAGTGGGGTCGAGCAGACGGAAGTCGGCGCTGAGGTCGATTGCCAGGGTTCCTGTGTCGTAGAAAG
>JAHEML010000023.1:0-7517 GCA_024643705.1 Caldilineaceae bacterium
TTGTTGGAGAAAATCAATTTCATTTGCTATGTCGGAAAATGCACTTCGGGTAAGTGCCATCGCTGTTCGTAATCTGCGATCAACCTCGTCCATATCCTGCGTCGAAAGCTGGCCGACCTGATGAACAATCAAAGCTGGTTCAATGGCTGCGACTTTGGGGCGCACTAAGGAAGGCTTCAAAAGACCAGCCTGTTGCCAGTCACTCAAAATGTAGTCAACCGGTGAGGCCGCTTTTGCAATCTGGGAGGAGACATAAGCCAGCAGAAGGTCAGGACGAACGTTGTGGTAAACAGCACTGCTGACCACAACCGCGGGTCTGGTTTTCGTGGCGCTTAAGTCCGTAAATGGAAATGGGATCAGGACAACATCACCGCGCTGGAAGGCCATAAGCCGTCCTCCACGAATCGTAGATGGCGTCTTCTTCGTTGTCCCAGTCGGCCTCAAAAGTAGACAAACTCAATCGCTGCCAGTCTGTCTCATCGTCAATTTCCTTGACCAGCACGCTATCCAATAACCAGCGGGCTAGGAACAAGCGTTCCGTTGATGTGAGGCGGTTAGCAACTGTGAGAATGTCAACGATTTGCGGTGTTGTTTCCAATTCTGCGATTGTCAATTTCAATACCTCCGAGTCGTACAGCGGTCTCCTGTCCTGACGGCATTATACCCCATTCGTGCGGGAATGGCTCACATCAGATTTGGCAGCCGGTGGAGAAGCCGTTCGGCGTGCTGGCGGGAATGGCGGCGCGGTTGGAGGCGTTGGAATTGTTCGCCCTGGCCGGGGTGGACCTGACCAGCCCCGAACCGGTGGAGAAGACGTTCGGTGTGCTGGCGGGGATGGTGACACGGTGGGAAGCGTTGGAATTGAGCGCCCGGGCTGGGGTGGAGCCGACGAGTCACGAGCCGGTGGAGAAGGCGTTCGGCACACTGGCGGGGAAGTTGCACCGGTTGCGACTACGCCGCAACCGGCGTCAGCGTAAAAACCTGCGCCATCTTTGCCGCACGAATCAGATTCCCCATGCGCAATGCCTGACGAATATCGTCCAGCCGGTACGCATCCGCAAGCGACAGATGGGGCGACCAGCCATCGTCTGTGTCGATTAGCTCAATCTCAACTTGGGCAACGTACTCGCCTTCACGAATGTACTTCGTCTGCTTTTGGGATAGACTGCTGACGACCCACCCGCTCAACCCGCCGCTGTTTGATTTCATCGATCAGTCCGTCCAATGTCTGGTCGGCAAATAGCTCGCGCCGTTCTTCGGTATAGTTCCCGTATCCATTTGTATACTGATTGATAAAACGCACTGTGTTCACAACACCGATTTCCCGGAACAAAATCAGGATGGCATCCTGTGTGATTTCGGAGAGTGGCTTCGTCTGAGCGATCATAAATTTAGTTCCTTTACCAGTTCCAACGGCGTGACCAACACTGTTTTCAGCCCACGGATTGTTTGTGCACGCCTCAAAAATTGGTCATCACAAGTACAAAAATAGTCAGCTTCGGCTGCTTCTGCACAGGCAAGATGTAACGCATCGAGTGGCTTGATGCCCAGATTGAGAAATGCATGTGCTCGCAACTCAATACTGTCATCGAGCATCACATAGGATTGAGCGTTTGCTAACGCCGACTCGGCATAGTTGTGTCGGGTTGCCACTGGGCTTTTCTCAATTTCAAGTTCCAATGCTTCCGATGAAATCAGGTCCAACTCGCCGACTTTGCATAATTCCAGCACACTGAGAATCGCTTCGGCCTCCAAGCGAATACGCGTCTGTGACTTATCGTCCAGAGGTCGTTGCAACGCGCAGTTGTCGAGATATATTTTCATCGCTTCTATCGCCACCGAGTCCAAAGATGTATTTTGTAGATGTCAGTATAGCAGAAGTGCTAGGCAGATTCCAGTCCAATCCTTACATCATCTTACCCCCCAAAATTGTACTTTCCCCCCCTTCCGCTGGTATAGTGGGGAGAAATCGCTGGCGGAACAAAAGAGAGCCATCGACGCCCAATGAATATCTGCGTCCATCCGCTCCTTCCGCCCAATCCGCGTTCTATTATTCACAACGGAAAGGGACTTACCCCAATGGCACGACAAGACTATTTCAACGCACGCGCGACACTGCATACCGACAGCGGCCCGGTCACCATCTACCGGCTGGACGCGCTGGAAGAGGCCGGGGTGGCCCCGGTCAGCCAGCTGCCCTTCTCCATCAAAGTGATGCTGGAAGCTGCCCTGCGCCAGGCCGAGGGCTTCGAAATCACCCAGGAGAATGTGGAGACGATTGCCCGCTGGAATGCGGACGGCAATCCCCAGGTGGAAATCCCCTTCAAACCGGCCCGGGTCGTCCTGCAGGACTTCACCGGCGTGCCCAGCGTCGTCGATCTGGCCGCGCTGCGCAGCGCCATGGCCCGCATGGGCGGCGACCCCAAGAAGATCAACCCCCTCGTCCCCGTGGATCTGGTCATCGATCATAGCGTGCAGGTGGACCTCTTCGGCAGCATTCTCGCCCTCCATTTCAACGCCGAGCGGGAATTTGAGCGCAATATCGAGCGCTACGAATTCCTCAAATGGGGCCAGCAGGCCTTCGACAACTTCAAAGTCGTGCCACCCGCCACGGGCATCGTCCATCAGGTCAACCTGGAATATCTGGCGAAGGTGGTGCAGACGGCCACTGTTGACGGCGTGCTGGAAGCCTACCCGGACTCACTCGTCGGCACGGACAGCCACACCACCATGATCAACGGCCTGGGCGTGCTGGGCTGGGGCGTGGGCGGCATCGAAGCCGAAGCCGTGATGCTCGGCCAGCCGATTTATATGCTTCTGCCCGATGTGGTGGGCTTCAAGCTAACCGGCAGCCTGCCCGAAGGCGCGACCGCCACGGATTTAGTGCTGCGGGTGACGGAGATGCTGCGTAAGCAGGGCGTGGTGGGCAAATTTGTCGAATTCTACGGCCCCGGCCTGAGCAAACTAAGCCTGCCCGACCGGGCGACGATTGGCAATATGGCCCCGGAATATGGGGCCACCATGGGCTATTTCCCCGTGGACGACGAGACCCTGCGCTATCTCATCGGCACCAACCGGGACGAGGCCCTGGTCGATCTGGTGGAGCGCTACTACAAAGCCCAGGGCCTCTTCCGCACCGACGACACGCCGGACCCACTCTTCAACGAGACGCTGACCCTGGATATGGGCACGGTTGTGCCCGCGCTGGCTGGCCCCAAACGCCCCCAGGATCGCATCGATCTGGCCGGGCTGGGCGCAAAATGGAAAGCGATGCTCACAGCGCCGGTGGGAGCCAAAGGCTTTGGCCTGGAAAGCAGCGATGTAGCCAAGAGTGTGCCGGTCAATTTCAAAAATACGAACTTCGACCTGCACCACGGGGATGTGGTGGTGGCCGCCATCACCTCCTGCACCAACACCAGCAACCCGTCGGTGATGATCGGCGCGGGCCTGCTGGCGAAGAAAGCCGTCGAGCGCGGCCTGGACGTGAAGCCTTGGGTCAAGACCAGCCTGGCCCCCGGCTCGAAGGTCGTGACGAAGTATTTGGAAGCCAGCGGGCTGATCCCCTATCTGGAAGCGCTCAACTTCCACACCGTCGGCTACGGCTGCACCACCTGCATCGGCAACACCGGCCCCCTGCCCGAACCCATCAGCCGGGCCATTCACGCGGGCGATCTGGTGGCGGCTTCGGTGCTCAGCGGCAACCGCAACTTTGAAGGGCGCATCAGCCAGGACGTGCGGGCCAACTTCCTGGCTTCGCCGCCCCTGGTCGTCGCCTACGCCATCGCCGGCACAATGGACATCGACCTCTCCACAGACCCCCTGGGCTATGACCCCACCGGCGCGCCGGTCTATCTGGCCGATGTCTGGCCCAGCCAGGAGGAGATTCAGCACGAAATCCGCCGCAGCCTGAACCCGGCCATCTATGCCGAAGAGTATGGCAATGTCTTTTCCGGCAACGAGCAGTGGAATGCTGTGGCTGCTTCCGAGGGCGACATTTACGCCTGGAATGGGGAGAGCACCTACATTCAGGAACCCCCCTTCTTTGTGGGAATGGGCGCAGAAGTGCCGCCTGTTCAGCAGATTGTGGGAGCGCGTGCCCTGGCGATGATGCCCGACAGCACCACCACCGACCACATCAGCCCGGCGGGGTCGATTGCCAAGGACAGCCCCGCGGGCAATTATCTGGCTGGGCACGGGGTGGAGCGCTCGGAGTGGAACAGCTACGGCAGCCGCCGGGGCAACCACGAAGTGATGATGCGCGGCACATTCGCCAACATCCGCATCAAAAACCAGATGCTCGACGGGCAAGAGGGCGGGCTGACCGTCCACATTCCTACAATGGAACAGATGCCCATCTGGACCGCAGCGGAACGCTACATGCAAGAGGGCACGCCGCTGATTATTCTGGCGGGCAAGGAATACGGCACAGGCTCCAGCCGGGACTGGGCGGCCAAGGGTGTGCAGTTGCAGGGGGTGCGGGCGGTCATCGCCGAGAGCTTCGAGCGCATCCACCGCAGCAATCTGGTGGGGATGGGCGTGCTGCCCCTGGAATTTGTGGACGGACAGAATGTGCGTTCTCTGGATTTGAGCGGATTCGAGACCTTCGACATCATCGGTCTGAGCGAAGACCTGGCTCCCGGCCAGCAATACACTGTGCGTGCCACCAGCGAGAATGGGCGGGTAGCGGAATTCGCAGTCCACAGTCGGCTGGACACGCCCGTGGAAGTCAACTATTACAAAAACGGCGGCATTTTACATACCGTTCTGCGTCGCCTGGCAGCGGAAGGCTAACCTCTACAATGACACGCACACTCGAAAAACCCCGCGAATACACCCTCTCCGGCTGGGATCTGTCGGAACTGCTGCCCGAACCCAGCGAAGCGCTGATCGAAGAACGGCTAGGCCAGGTGGAGGAGACCGTCCTGACCTTTGAGGGGCTGCGCGACAAATTGTCCGCAGAGATGGATCCAGAAATCCTGCTCGCGGCAGTGCGCCAATATGAAGCACTGATCGAACAGGCCCAGATGCTGGGTGGGTATGGGAGTCTCTGGTTTTCTTCCGACACCCAATCGCCCGAAGCCCTGAACTTCAGCAACCAGATGCGCCAAGTCTTTACAGACGTGCAGAATCGCACCCTCTTCTTCAGCCTTTGGTGGAAGAGCCTGGACGACAAGCAGGCCGAGCGCCTATTGCCTTCCGTCGACGATCAGCCCGACTATCGCCACTATCTGCAGGAGATGCGTCTCTTCAAACCCTACACCCTGGAAGAGAAATCCGAGCAACTGATCAACATCAAAGATGCCAACGGCATCGACGCGTTGATCACCATCTATTCCATGCTCACCAACCGGCTGGAATTTGATTTGACCGTGGATGGCGAGACAAAGAAAGTGACCCGGGGCGAACTCATGGCCCAGGTCTACTCGCCGGACCCAGAAGCCCGAGCCGCTGCCTACCAGGAACTTTACCGTGTCTACGGCAACGAGGCCAATATCCTGGCCCAAATCTACATCAACCGGGTGCGGGACTGGCACAACGAAAATGTGGATCTGCGCAAATTCGACTCGCCCATCGACGTGCGCAATCTTGCCAACGACATCCCCTCGGCAGCAGTGGACGCCCTACTGGACACGGCACGCAAAAACGCGCCCCTCTTCCAGCGCTATTTCCGCATGAAGGCGGGCTGGCTGGGGATGGAAAAGCTGCGCCGCTACGACATCTACGCGCCTCTGGCCCAGTCGGATAAGACAGTCGAGTTCTCCACCGCGGCCCGCTCGGTGCTGGACACATTCGCCAGCTTCGACCAAGGCATTGCGGCCCAGGCCCAACGGGTATTCGACGACAATCACATCGATAGCGAAGTGCGCAAAGGCAAGCGGGGCGGCGCCTTCTGCGCGACCATTTCGCCCAAGATCACGCCGTATGTGCTGATGAACTGGACGGGCAAAGTGCGGGATGTGGCGACCCTGGCCCACGAATTGGGCCACGCCATCCACAGCATGATGGCCGAAGATCACTCCCTGCTGACCCAGCACTCGTCACTGCCCCTGGCCGAGACAGCCTCTGTCTTTGCCGAAATGGTGATGACCGACAAACTGCTGGCCCAGGAGAAAGACCCAGCCGTGCGCCGGGACATTCTGGCCGGCGCAGTGGATGACATCTACGCCACTGTCATGCGCCAGGCCTATTTTGTCCTCTTCGAGAAAGAAGCCCACGCTGCCATTCTCAAAAACAAATCGGCCAAAGAATTGAACGCCATCTACATGGCAAATCTGGCCGAGCAGTTCGGCGACAGCCTGGAAATAGGCGAAGAATTTCAGCACGAATGGGTGAGTATTCCCCACATCTACAACACGCCCTTCTACTGCTACGCCTACAGTTTTGGTCAGCTCTTGGTGCTGGCTCTCTACCGCCGTTACCAGCAAGAAGGAGATGCCTTCAAGCCGGGGTATCTCAAAATTCTGGCCTACGGTGGTTCGGCCCGACCCGAAGCCATCCTGCGCGAAGCAGGCATCGACATGACCGATCCGGCCTTCTGGCAGGGCGGCTTTGATGTGATCCGCGAGATGATCGACGAGTTGGAGACGATCCCCACGAGCTAAACCTCCCAGCTAAACCTCCCATGTGGGCCAATCAACCAGAGACTTCCACTGGTTGATTGGCCCACCTACCCTTCTTTTGAAAATACCCCCTTTGCTTCTTCTCCCCATCCTCGCTATACTGTAAGCATCGGTACTTCCCGTCCTCCCCCAAGAACGACGAGACGCAAAATGAGTACGCAAACGCCAATCCGTTTCATCTATTTGGGACGCCAGAAAACCTTTGCCCAAGAGATCGAAAATGTATGGCGGGGGGCAACGAGTGCTGCATCGAGTACGGCAACGAGTACAGTAACCCACCGCCCCCTTCTGCCCCTGCGCGTCCTGTGGGTTTCCAGCCAAAAGCAGGCCATGGAGACCCTGAGCGGGCTACCATGCCACGCCATTTTGTTAGAGATACAAAACCATCTGAGCCGCACCCGCTTTTGTCAGGATTTACGCCGCCGCTTCCCGGCTCTCCCCATTATCGCCGTTCACAGCGAACCCCTCCGGGCAGAACACTTTGCCTTTGACGAAACCATGCGTTGGCCCTTGCGAGCCAGCGCACGCGAAACCCTGCTGCGAACAGTAAACAGCCGAAACGAACCAACTCAACTGCGGATTGGGCCGATTCATTTGGACTTGACAACCCGAACGGTGTACGGCCCAAGAGGCAAGCATCAATTACCGCGTAAACAGTGCGACCTGCTCAAAATTTTGATGACCCACGGCAACGACATTATCAGCCGGGAAACCATCATGCGCCTGGTTTGGGAGACGGAGTACGTGAACGATACCCGGACAATCGATGTCCACATGCACTGGTTGCGCAAAAAGATCGAGCCAGACCCCTCTGCGCCGATCTATCTGATCACCGTGCGTGGCTTGGGTTACCGGCTTGCCACGCCCTAACAAACCAATCACCCCGCCACCTTCCAG
>JAHEML010000023.1:7527-13377 GCA_024643705.1 Caldilineaceae bacterium
ATCTACCATGCGTTGTTTGTGAGCGCTCTTGTTTTATGGAATAATGAAGGCGTGAACAGACAGACAAACCTCGACCCAAAAACCTCAACACCATCGACCTCTTCCCCAAGCGCTGACGAGGGAGTGGCCCTTTCTCGCGCCACCGAAAACCCCCTGAGCGAACGAGAAATGGATGTGGCTCGTCTGCTAGCAACCGGAGCAAGCAACAGCGACATTGCCGCCGAGCTGATCATCAGCCCCCACACGGTCAAAGTCCACCTACGCAACATCTATGAAAAGTTGGCAGTCAACAGCCGCACAGAAGCATCCATGTTGCTCGTCAGCCAGGGCTGGATCAGCGTGCCAGGCGTCGAGAACACGGCTGACCTTACGGACGCAAATGGGTTGCCAGAACCATTGCCAGAGCCGTTGGCTGCATCGTCGGGTACACCGTTTCCCTGGCAGCGAACCTATTTACTCCTGGCGATCATCTTCAGTTTGGGCGTACTGCTCACCCCTGTTTTCGCTCGTCCAGCCGAATCACTACCCAATTTACTCAGCGACGGGGACGCCCTGGCGCTGGGTCGGCCCACGATCACCGATTTGCCACGATGGGAATCCCGTACACCCTTGGGCAAAGCCCGCAGCCGCCTGATGCTGGTCAATTTGAACGATACGGCCCTCTATGCCATTGGCGGTGAATCGGTGGGCCAACCATTGTCGGATGTAGACGTGTATGATTTACAGCTGAACGAGTGGCGCACGGCAACTCCCCTGCCCCGTGGGCTGGCAAATGGAGCCGTTGCGGTGGATGGTTCGCGCATTGTGGTTGCGGGTGGCACCACCGGTAACGGCGGCGCAGGGGTCGAAATCAGCGATGAGTTGTTGATCTACCTGCCCAGTGACAACTCCTGGAACCAGTGGGGACGGCTCCCCATGCCGTTGGCCGGCGCGTCTTTGGTGTGGGCAGAGAATGCATTCTATTTGTTGGGGGGCTGGGATGGGCAAGCCATGCACGACGAGGTTTGGCGCATCCCGGCAGGGCTGGAGATAGTCGCCCCTGCCGACTGGCAGGTCGTGGCCCGGCTGGATGGTGTGCGGGCCTTTGCAGGCGCGCTGGTTGTGGCCAACGATATTTATGTTGTTGGGGGTTACAACGGTCGCCAGGAGTTGAGGAGCGCCACGGCTTACAACATCCTGCGCGACGAGTGGCGAGAACTACCTGATCTCACGACTCCACGGGGTGGCCTCAGCCTGCTCTACGATGGCTTGGCTATTTTTGCGGTTGGTGGGGGGTGGGTTCAGCCCGTGGATACAATCGAACGCTTCGATCCGGCAACCGGTCTCTGGAGCAACTTCCCTTCGCCCATCGCCGGGGAATGGCGCCAACTGGGTGGAGCGGCCAGCTCATTGGGCCAACTCTATCTGGTGGGTGGGTGGTCGGGCAGCTATCTGGACGTTCATCTTCGCTATCAAAGCTCTTTCCGCACCTTTTTCCCCTCGACCAAAAAGGACGATGGCGGAACAAGCACACCTCCACAAAAATAGCGACATCCCCGCCATAATCCCAGCATGAGCGCGAGCTTGTCAACGCAGGGAGATTGTGGCACCAATCCCCAAATGGTCCGAAATAACTTGAGGGAATACCTCCACGGAACGCAGGCGAATATCCGGCGAAACCAGAATATAGTCGATCTGAATAGCCGGGACATCAGCAGGGAAGGTGAAACCCGGTTGCAGACCGGCTTCTTCAATCACATCCCACAAGCCGATTGCCTTCAAGCCCAGCATAGCAGCCTCGGATGGTTCGGCGTTCAAATCCCCGGTCACAACCAGCCGCTCGATTGGGCTTCCTTCCAAGAAATGAAGAATAGCGGCAACCTGCTGCTCCCGGATAGCTGCGTCCTCGGTGACATGATGCAAGTGGGTGTTGATCAACAGCAATGGCTTCTCGTCTCCCACGTCCAGCTCGTGGTAGGCAAATCCTCGCATCAAAGGCAACCCCGGTGGCGGTAAAGAAAATTCGTCGTGGCGCAGCACGGGGTAGCGGGTGAAGATTGCGTGTCCCCAATCCGCCCCGGACGTAGGGCTAAAGGTTGCAGGCATCCCCAACCGCCACGAGAGCCAGGTTGCCATATCCACAGATCCATTGATAACCCACCCGCGGCTCACCTCCTGCACAGCCACAATATCGGCCTGCTGGCTCAGAATCATCTGGGCGAGCGCTTCCAGGTCCAGGGTCCCCGCCATGGTGAAGCCATTGTGGATATTGTAGTCAACGATGCGCTGCCCAGTGGAGTTGGCGCTGACAAACCCAGGCTGTTGCCAAATCACCGTCGTCAGGGCCAGCATGAAGATCAGTACAAATGCCATCATAGACAAGGCTGGTAATCCTGAACGGTTCAATAACGATGGGTTGTCTGAAGCGGGGCGGGTGGTGAAGGCAACAGCCCAGCGATCCAGGGAGAAGAGGAGACTGGCTCCCATTGCCACCGCAACCAAATAGATGACGGTTTCCCGGCTGAATGGGATAGACAGTTCATAGGTAGCATAGTAGAGAAAGATCAGAAGGACAAATAATGTTGTCGAAGCCCACCAAAGCCGCGCCGTGTGGCCAACCCCCTGCTTGTCCCGGTTGCGGGCCATATGTGTACAGGCCGAAACAACGAGCAAACCCACAGAAACCTGGCTGATGACCAAAGCGATGGCGGCTGCTTCTGCACCAAGAAAGAGAGGGTTGATCGTCACCATCAACAGAACAAAGGCCAGCAGAGCAACAGCCCGCCCCGGCGGGAGCAGCCACGCCAGAAAGATCGCCGCTAATTGGCCAGCCAACAGCACCAAAAGGCCAAGGGGCAGGGGCCAATCGGTCAACGCCATAAGCCGGGCCAGATTTCCGCCCACGATGAGGTAATAGACTAAGAAGGGGCCAAAAAACAACAACGGCAGAGAATTGCGCAGATTGGTTTCGCGGAAGGGCAGGGGAACAGCGGGCCGCCGGTTGATCATCCATTGCAACCACCACTGACCCGCCACCAACGCCAATGTGATCAACAAAGAGACCCAATTCGTCTGCCAAATAGGATCATAGGTCAAAAATAGGCCATGAATTGCGCCATCCAATGCCAAACCAGATAGAAAAATCAGGCCAAAACGCCAACCCGCTTCGGGTCTGTGGATTCGATCCCCAACCATCCAACCCAAAGCAACCGGCAGGAACACAAGGAATGCCAGCACACCGACAATGACAAGCAGAGCATCCACCAACGGGTCGCCCCACCAGATTTGGGCCAGCAACCGCGTGGAACCAACGATGAAGGCAGCCCGCAACAGCAGGGGTCGGGTCCCCATACGCCGCAGCAGAGGGCCAACCAAAACCACCAGTGAATAGATACCCAAGCCCAGTCCGCCCAGTTGCAGGGACGACCAGAGAAAGCGATCACCAAAAAGCCACCGGAAATAGGCCAGATTGGCTCGCAACAACTGGGTTCCCAGCAAGACGGTGATCACGATGAGCAGGGGGAAAACCCAGGCATCGGATTGGCGTTGTTTTTGTTGAGGCATACTTGGCATTTGGATTCCCCGAATAGCCTTGACTGGATGGCTCAACGACCAGCGAGTTGCTGAATCTTGGTGCTGGTTTCCCGCCAGGAAACCTTGCTCAGCCCCATTTTCAAACGCAACTGTTCGTCTTTCATCCCCATTTTATAATCCCGCACGGCGCTCGTCCAGCGCAAAGTCTCAAAGCCGACCTGGGTTCGCTTGATTTTGGCCCGCTTGCCAGCTTCGTCCAACACATATTCCAGATTACGGGGGGTACAGTCGAACAAGAAACGATCAGGTTTGTACTGGGCTAGGTATTGATCCAAGGGCGGCAGAATATTGGGGTGAAGGGGCAGCCGACGGCTCTTGTGGGCGTAGCGCACATCATCGTAGCGGATGACCAGTTCCGGGCTTTGGGCGCGGCTTCGATCAATATCTTCGATGAGCAACTTGGCGCATTCGCTCTTTTTCATACCTGTCTGCAAGAGCAGGCTCACCAGTAGATAGGGACGAGCGTCGGATTTGTCCCGATCCCAAAGCCAATCCTGGCAGGCCCGCACCAATTTGTTGATCTCGTCTTCGTGCAAAATTGTCGGCAAGGGCGTGCGCACCGAGAACTGGATGATCTCTTCGGCTGGATCGGTGGCAATGACACCGGTTTCGCGCAGCCAACTAAAAAAGACCTTCAGGGTGGTGATGCGCCGGGCCAGGGTTTTGGCGCTGCACGGACGTCCCCGTTCGCTCTGCATCCATTGCAGAAATTCATTCAGATGTTGATTAGAGATTTCGCGCAGCACCGCGTCGTCGCTCATAAATGTACGCAGTATCTTCAGATCATTGCGAAATGCCTTGATCGTGTTGTCGCTGAAGCCTTTGCGAACCATATGTTCTTCGAACTCGGCTACAGCATCGCCCAGGAGGCTGTTGGCCCGTAGTGCGGGGACAGCAGCGGTCGTTGGGTCCATTTCCACGTCGAGGGATGTGCTTGTATCAGGAGTAGCGATTGTCGATTCGCTCATGATCGGTCTCCTTTCAAGGAAGAATCAGCAAAAATGATCAGCACCATGCCAAAAGGCTGTCGGCGGCCAATAGAGCGGCTTCGGGCTGGGACGGAAACTATACTCTTGGTTAGCCGTTGCAAAGTGCATGACTATACGCATTACTATAGCGGCATTCCCAGCAATTTGCAATCTGCCATTGCCGGAGGTTTTGACATCCTTTGTTCCTTTTTGTACAATTGCAGAATAGTACCCTTGATGGTGAGAAATTGTGTGAAAAATGAGTAGAAGAATTTTATGGACGCTGCTCTTTTTGGCGATTAGCGTTGGCTGGCTGGTATTGAGTTATCGACCAGGCCGATTGGCTGGGAAAGAATTGGTCTTCGGGTCGGGGATTGAGCCCTTTTTCATCTGGCTTTTTGTCGGCTGTGCTCTTCTTTTTGTCATCATCCAGGGTGTATTAGTCGCTGGTGTGCGTACCTTCTCCACTCGTGTTACACGGACTGTTGCAGCCAGGGATGGAGAAGGGAGCGACGATGTTGTACAACAAAGCGACCAGGATATCCGCATTCGACCATTGGCCGAATATATCTGGACGGCTCTACCGCTGCTCATCTCGTTGGCACTTTTTTGGTTTATCTGGCAGCAGTTGCCGCGATAATCTCTACACAAGAATCAACATCTCACAGCTATTCATTTCTCAGACGTGATCCATTCCGTTTCGAGGGCAATTTTTTATGCAGAACAACACTCGGCACTTTGGCATTATCGGTGTACTCATTGTAATTTCGACGTATCTGGTCTATCTAGGGTTGGATGCAGTGATGCAGTTTCCCGCCCCAGCATCCCTGCAGGCCACTTCGATTGATACAATGATCCAGGGTCATATTTGGCTCATTGCGTTTCTCTTTTCGCTGGTGGTTGTGTTTATGGTCTACGCCCTCTTTCTTTTCCGTCGGCGCGAGGGCGACGAAGGTGAAGGCGCATATTTCCATGGCCACACTGGTCTAGAGATCGCATGGACTGTACTGCCGATGATTGTGGTTATTGGCTTTGGCTACTGGGCGACAGTCGACCTCGCGGCGCTGACTCGGCCCCAGGAGAACGAAGTGATCATCAATGCCGTGGGTCGACAATGGAGTTGGCAATTTTCCATGCCCAACAATGATCAGACATCCCAGGAACTGATCCTTCCAGTTGGTCAGCCCATCCGCATGGACCTAACCTCTGAAGATGTGTTGCACAACTTCTTTGTACCCGAGTTCCGGGTAAAACAGGATATTGTGCCGGGGCGCACCACCCATCTGCGCTTTACCGCCACTGTCGAGGG
>JAHEML010000566.1 GCA_024643705.1 Caldilineaceae bacterium
ATGGCAGCAGGCATCGAAGCAGGCGACATTCTCATGCGGATTGACGGCGAGGATGTCACATCGCTCGGCCTGAGTGCGATTGTGCAAAAAGTGCGCGGGCCAGCCGAAACTTCGGTCAAACTGACAATTCTGCGGCCAAGCGACAGCCAAAGTTATGATTTCACGATTGTGCGACAGACGATTGACATCCCGGCGGCACGATGGGCGATGATCCCGGAAACCCAGATCGCCCTGATCCGTCTTGGTCAATTCAACCAGAATGCAGACCGGGACATCACCAGTGCGCTTCAAGGCGCGCAAAGCGCTGGTGCCACTGGGCTGATCGTTGATCTGCGTAACAATCCCGGCGGCCTGCTCGATCAAGCCGTCAAGGTGACAAGCCAATTCCTCAACGAGGGCAACGTCCTCCTCGAAGCTGATGCCGAGGATCATCGTGTAGCCTTTCCTGTGCAGCCCGGAGGTTTGGCTACGACCATTCCCCTGGTCGTCTTGGTCAATGCGGGCACGGCCAGTTCGTCCGAAATCTTTTCTGGTGCCATCCAGGATTATGCAAGAGGCTCGGTGGTGGGCGAGACGACCTTTGGTACGGGCACGGTGCTGCAACCGTTTGATCTAAACGACGGCTCGGAATTATTGCTGGGTGTTAAGCAGTGGCTCACCCCCAAAGGCCGTCTCATTCGCAAACAGGGAATCGCACCCGACTATCCGATCCCGCTGGCAGCAAGCACAGAGCTACTATCGCCAGATACAATCAAGGCGCTGACATTAACCGCTATCTGGGCCAGCCCGGATAGCCAGATGCAAAAAGCGCTCGAACTATTGGGCGTCAGCCACAATTGATCAACCGGATGTATAGTCACCGGATATATAGTTGGGTAGGCATATGCTCTACACATCCAAAATGTACCGGGCAGCCGGCCCCAAACGCTGGGCCGTTTCGGGACGCAAATAGGCCCGCTGGTCGGTCTGCTGGGGATTCTCCCGCGCCGTAAAGGCACAATGATAGACCCGTCTCTGCTGGTCAGTGTGGTTGGTTGTGCTGCCATGCCAAACCTGCCCATTGAAAAAGGCCACCGAGCCAGCAGGACCAGTGATGTAAACTTCCTGGGGATGGGCTGCCTGAAGATCAGCCATTGCATCTTTGGGAAAACTGGGCCAGCGATGGCTGCCCGGCACTACCCTGGTTGCACCGTTGTCCGGGGTGAGATCGTCCAGCATCCACAGAGCGTTGGTCTGGTGGCCCCGGCCATCGCCCCGCACACCGCCAAAGTCGGAATGCAGATTCTGCTGTCCGTGACCGGGCAGAGGATCGTGGCCGTTGAGAGAGACCAGCTTGAATGGGCGCCGGATGACGTGGTAGGCCGCGGCCAGCACCACTGGATGGGTGTAAATGCGGTCGAAGACCTTGCCCTTGTTAACCAGATCGGCCAGGCGACGGATCCCCGGATTCTGGCTGACTTCAATGCCCGCACGGTCGCCCTCTTCCGCAATGATCCGCTCAAAGGTAGCCCGCAACTCGTCCAGCCAGCCGGGATCGATGACATTCTCAAAGACCGTGAAACCCTGTTCATCCAGTTCATCCCTGTGGCGTTGGCTGATCGTGTCATCCGTCACGCCGCACTCTTCCAATACTGCTTCGATTGAAATCATCTGTCTGCCCTACTCCCCTGATGAAATATGCCTCTTTGATGAAATTGCCTATGGAAATCGGTTGACAATGTACCTGCCCAGTATACGTCCACTGGCGCTGGTTGTCATCTCGCTTTTCGGCTTGGGCCGCTCTCCGCGTACGATTCTTATCGCCATGCTGCCTCCCCTGGCCCGATCCCGCGACCCAGGCTGCTGAATCTTGCGAAAACAGGTATAATACCCTCTGGCTGCTGACTACAATCTAATCCCGAACTTATCCCGCCTATCCCGCTCGCTCCTACGAGAAAACCCTATGGCCGTCACCACCTACGCGAATTTCGATCTGCTCATCACCCGTAGCGGGGATGACTATCGCGCCTTCGTGGTGGATGCACCCGGCGGTGATGCGGATGTTACTTTTGCTTTGCCCTTCACCGCCGACGAATTGAACTTTCTGGGTGATCTGGCCGGTGCGCGGCGGGGTGGAGAGCCAAGTGGTGGCGGTGATCCTGGCCCCGATCTAAAAGAGTTGGGGAGCCTACTCCATAACGCTCTCTTTCAGGGCAAGGTGGCTGCTGTCCTGGCATCCAGCCTGGAAAAGGCCGACCAGGAAGAGGCCGGTCTGCGCTTGCGTCTGCGCTTTAGCGAAGAGACCTCCGAACTGGCGACCCTGCCCTGGGAAATCCTCTTCGACCCGGTGCAGAATCACTTCCTCGCCCTCTCCGAATCCTCCCCCATTTTGCGCTATCTTTCCCTGCCCAAGGCGCGCCCCACATTGTTGGTCGAACCACCCCTGCGGTTGCTGGCAGTGCTGGCTAGCCCGCCAGGCTACGAGGAGTTGGACGTAGAGCGGGAATGGACTGTGCTGGAAACAGCCCTGGCCGATCTGGTGGAGGATGGCAAATTCGTGGTAGAACGGCTGGAACAACCCACCTTTGCCGCACTCCAAGAGCGACTGTTGGGGGACGATGTCCACATTCTCCACTTTGTGGGCCACGGAACCTACAACCAAACCGCCGACGCGGGCGCGCTGGTTCTGGCCGACCAGGCAGGCAATGCCCAAGAGTTCAGCGGCGAAGAACTGGCGACCCTGCTGCACAATCACCGCTCCCTGCGTCTGGTCTATCTCAACGCCTGCCAAGGCGCGCTCTCTTCCTATGTTAGCGTCTTTTCCGGCGTCGCCCAGACTCTTGTGCAACAGGGGTTGCCCGCCGCGGTGGCAATGCAGGCCGAAATTACCGACGACGCAGCCATCGAACTCAGTCGCACCTTCTACACAGCCCTGGCCGCTGGCTACCCAGTAGACGCCGCCCTCACCCAAGGCCGGGTTGCCATTGCCCGGCGCAGCGCCGAATGGGCCATCCCCGTCCTCTTCAGCCGCAGCCCAGACAACCGGCTTTTTGATGTAGTAGCCGTGCTGCCCGCGCCCAACTGCCCCTACCCCGGTATGGTTCCCTTCACCGAGAAGCAGGCGAATCTCTTCTATGGCCGGGACAAAGAGATCAGCGATGCCGTCGAACGGCTGCGCCAGTACCCCTTTTTAACAATCATCGGGCCGTCGGGCAGTGGCAAATCCAGCTTGGTCTACGCGGGCATCATTCCAGCCTTGCGCGCCTCGAAGCGCTTTGGCCCAGGGGAATGGGATGTGCGCATCATGCGCCCAGGCCAGACACCCTACGCCGCGCTGGCCGAGGCATTGCAGATCAGCCCAGAGCAGTTATCGTCCAACGGCTTTGAACAGCGTACCCTTCTCGTTGTCGATCAGTTCGAGGAACTGTTCACCCTGGCGTCCGCAACCGAGGCCCAACGCTTTTTGGATGCCCTGGCCTCGCTGATCGACAAGCCCAATCTCTTCGTCCTGCTCACCGTGCGCGCCGATTTCTACCCCGACTTGATGGCATCTTCTCTGTG
>JAHEML010000567.1 GCA_024643705.1 Caldilineaceae bacterium
CCCACTCCACGGCTGCAAGGGCGATTCACCATGAACCCCCTGGCTCACATCGATCCCATCGGCGCGGTACTGATCCTCTTCACCGGCTTTGGCTGGGCCAAACCTGTGCAATGGAACCCCCGCAATGTGACAGTGGATGTGCGCCTGGCAGTCATTCTCGTGGCCCTGGCCGGCCCGGTCAGCAACCTGATTTTGGCTATCATTTCACTCTATATTTTGAATAGCGCACCCGATGGCATGGTATCCACATTTCTCTTCTTCTTTGCCCAAATCAACGTGCTTCTCTTCGTTTTTAATCTCATCCCCGTGCCACCGCTCGATGGGTCTCATGTTCTTTTTGCCCTCTTGCCCGGCAACACCTACGAACTCCAAATGACCCTACAGCGCTATGGCTTTTTGCTGCTCATGGTTGTAATTTTTATGAGCGGTTCATTTATTTTTCGGATTGTCCAGATCATCATGCAATTTCTGTATGGGTTGGTTGTCTGAAATCAACTGGTATTTCGCACAAAGGCCAAATGCACCGATTCGGCGGATTTGGTCAATTTGAGATCGATCCAGTAAGATCACCCAGCCATGAGCAAAGAGACCATGACCATCGACATCAAAACAACGACAACACCCACTGGCTCTCAGGGCATTCCACACCAAACCGACACGCCCTGTTCAATCCCATCACCCAGAGCGCTTTTGCCCGTGCGTGTCTTTTGGCGTCTGCGGCAATTTGTGCGGGGCGTTACAGCACATGTAAGCGCGGATGAAATGCTGGTGGTTGCCCAATTACTGCCTAAAGCTGCGCTCTGCCGTTTCTGTGCCATGCCCCTGGATGGCCAGCGACATAGCCTCAACGTACTCTATTCCCTGCGGGCAGCAGGCTGGCATGAACCCGACTTGGAAGTAGCCGCCCTGCTCCACGATGTAGGCAAAATAGCCGGGGATTCCGCGGGTATTTCCCTCTCACCCTGGTTGCGGGGGCCGCTGGTGCTGCTGAATCGATTGGCCTCTGCTTGGATGGCGGCACAGGCAGCCAGCGACCCCAAAGATGGTTGGCGCTACTTGCTCCATGTCCATCGAGAACATCCGGCCATTGGCGCTGCCTGGGCCGTCGAGGATGGCTGCTCCCAGCTATCCTGCTGGCTCATCGCCCACCATCAAGACAAACGACCCCCTGCCCCGCCCACCACCCGGCAGGAAAGACTTCTGGCCCTGCTCCAATGGGCCGACATCCGCAATTGATACCACCACCAACCGCACACGAGCAGAGCGTCGAGTTCTTTGATGCGTCGATGCTCTTTCAGGAGTAAAACATGGCAAAGTCTCAAATTACAATCATCGGCCTGGGGTTAGGCGGCACGAGCCTGGGGTTGGCCCTGCGCCAGAACGAGGGAGACTTTGAAATCGTGGGCCACGACAAAGACCCAAACATCGCCAATGGAGCCAAACGCCTGGGCGCGATCGACCGCACCGAGTGGAATCTGCACAGGGCGTGCGTTGGCGCTGGGCTGGTGATTATCGACACCCCGCTGGCCGAACTGGCCGAGGTTTTGGGCCACATTGCCGAAGACCTGTCCCCCGGCGCGGTGGTGGTGGCGTTGAGCGAGGTAATGCAGCCAGCCCTAGACATCGGCATGGGAGCGTTGACCGATCGGGCCTTCGTTGTTGCCCATCCCATTCTCAACCGAGTGGGTGGCGAAATGGAAGCGCGGGCCGATCTCTTCGCCAACAGCCAGTTTTGCATCGGGGCCGATGTAACCACCCCACCCGAAGGACTGGAACTGGTAAACAGCTTGGCCTTGCGTGCCGAGGCAACACCATTTTATATCGATCCCACCGAACACGATGGCATCATCTCGCTGCTGGAGCAGGCACCCCGATTGCTGGGTGCAACCCTCATGCAGGCTGCCAGCAACTCGTCTGGCTGGCGCGACGGCCAAAAACTGGCTGGGCGCACCTTTGCCAACACCACCGAAACCAGCGACAATCCCGCGGTATTGGCCGAATCCCTCTTTGCCAACCGGGAAAACCTATTGCGCAGTCTGGATCAAATCGAGAGCGCCCTGGGCGAATGGCGTACGCTGCTGGGGGCCGACGATGAGAAAGCCCTGAGCGCTGCCCTCTCTCAGATGTCAGACAAGCGTCTGCGCTGGGAGCAGGATGTGAAGTTGCAAAGATGGGATAGCGCCGACGAACCGGTGAAAGAGACCCAACCCGGATTGCTGCGGCAGATGTTTTTTGGCGATCTATTTGGCGGGCGGCGGCGCAACCCCGAAGAAGACAAGTAGACCCGCTCCTGGGCGGCACACCCGCGAGCCAAGCCCAGCCACGGGTACAACAGCAATATCAATCGTCATTTATTGGCCTCCAGTTTCGGGCTCCTTGCCTGCATAACTTTTGGGGTCGCGGCCAAAAAGCAGTGTGGCCTCGCTCAGCCGTTCCACAACCGATGGGTCGAGTTGCCCGGATTGGAAACGCCACTGCCAGTTGCCTTCGCTTGTCCCCGGTAGATTCATACGGGCTGTGGTGTCCAGATCGAGCACATCCTGCAAGGGCACAACCGCCACCTGTGCCACACTGCGCCAAGCTGCTTCGAGCAGTGCCCAGGCCACATTGCGGCCATCGGTACGCAGATAGCGGCGCAGGTGATCCCGCTCTCGCTCTGTGCTCGATTTCTGATACCAGCCCCAGGCGGTGTCGTTGTCGTGGGTTCCCGAGTAGACGATAAAATTGGGTGTATAGTTGTGGGGCAAAAATTTGTCGGCGGCGTCGCTGGCAAAGGCGAATTGCAGGATTTTCATCCCTGGCAGCCTGTATCGATCCCGCAGTTCGATCACATCCGGTGTGATCTCGCCCAAATCTTCGGCGATGATGGGCAGTTCGCCCAAGGCCTCGCGAATCGCCTCGAAGAGCGCTCCACCCGGCCCAGTGACCCAGCGCCCATTGATGGCGGTTGTCTCGCCTGCAGGCACTTCCCAATAGCCGGCAAAGCCCCGGAAGTGATCGATACGCACAATGTCGTACAGGCCCAGCGCGGCGCGAATACGGTCGATCCACCAGGCAAAGCCAGTGTCTGCCATCTGCGCCCAGCGATAGATGGGGTTGCCCCACAGCTGGCCAGTGGCGCTGAAATAGTCCGGCGGCACGCCCGCCACAACTGTCGGTTGGTAGTCGGCGTCGAAAAAGAAGTGCTGGGGGTTGCTCCAGGCGTCTGCACTGTCTAGCGAGACATAAATAGGGATGTCGCCGACGATGCGAATGTCCCGCTGGTTGGCATACTCTTTTAGCGCCTGCCACTGGCGAAAGAAGAGCCATTGGATGAACCGATAGGCGTGAATACGTTCTGGGTGCTGGGTTTGGGCCGCGGCCAGGGCCTGGGCATCCCGACTGCGCAGGAGCATACCCCAGTGGGTCCACGCCATGCCGTCGTGGGCATCCTTCAGGGCCATAAAGAGCGCGTAATCGTCGAGCCAATCCCTGCTTGCAGCGCAGAATTGCTCGAATTCTTCGGCGAGCGGGCCACTCATCCCCGTGGTAAAT
>JAHEML010000568.1 GCA_024643705.1 Caldilineaceae bacterium
AATATCCCGTTGGGTATTTTCGCCAGGAGCCAGTGCCTCTTCCAGCCAGATGGGATGATCTACGGGCAGGGCGATGTAGACCGCAGCAATGAATAACAGAAGAATCGCCACTAAAGTGGCTGTGTTGTTGTTCCGCATACCTGTCCTTCTCTCCCAATATGATTGCGCCGTGATGAGTACACGATGATTAGTGCACGGTGGTGAGTACACGATGATGACAGATGAATCGGTGTGCCGCTCGATTACCTATGAGAATCCAACTGCGGTGAGAACCAACATTAGGACCATAGCCACGGCAAGACATCTATATTCAAACCGACATAGTATAGACCAGCCCGATCCGGGTGTCAAAATTAGTTGGACATTTCTGGCGCAGCGGTTGCCCCTTCTTGCCTGCCAAGGGTATACTCTCAAGATTAGCAACGCCGCTACCTGCCCCCTATTCGACGAGTGTCAACCCTGTGGGAGGAAAGAAATGAATCCGCACCCTAACATTCTTGTAATCATGACCGACCAGCAGAAGGCCACAGCCAGCCATCTGTGGGGAAGCTCTTTTTGCATCACCCCCAATTTGGCACGCCTGGCCGAAGAAGGGGTCTTGTATGACCATGCCATTACGCCCCATCCCCTTTGTCAGCCGGCCCGTGTCTCGGTATGGACAGGGCGCTATGCCCACAGCACAGGCAGCCGACGCAACGAAACCCCCATGGCCCCTTCAGCCAACCATGCCTTCAAACTCTGGAAAGAGGCTGGTTATCGCTGTGGGTTGATCGGCAAAAATCACTGCTTTGCCGAAGAGAGTGATTTCAACCTCTTCGACGTTTGGTGCGAGATCGGTCATGTCGGCCTACCCGCCGACAGCAGCACAAAGGGTATGGAGTGGGTGCGCCCCTTGGATGGAATCAACGCGGCCCATGCCCTGCGCCGCTCCATGACGCCCCAAAATCCTCGCTTTGGCTATGCCATTTCGGATCATTTGCCCCTGGATGATCACAGCACCGGGCTGGTGGCCGCCCAAACCGCGGCCTTTTTGGAGCAGCAGGGCGACGAACCCTTTGCCCTGTGGGTCTCCTTCCCCGATCCCCACGAGCCGTGGGTCTGCCCCCGCAGCTATTTCGAAGAGATGGAAGATCAGGTGCAATTGCCTCCTTGGCGTCCAGGCGAATTTAGCGACGGAACCGCCCCGGAACGCAATCAGGTGCTCTACGACATGTTGGGTGCGCGCAACGAGGAGATCGATGAGCTTCGGGGGCTGTTGGCCGCTTATTATGGAATGGTACACTTTCTGGACGATGGGGTGGGGCAGATTTTGGATGCCCTGGAACGCACGGGGCTGCGGGAGAAGACGATTGTTGTCTTTTGTTCGGATCACGGTGATTTTGTGGGCGAACACAGAATGCAATGCAAAGGGGGGGTATTTTATGACGCTCTGGTGCGAGTTCCGCTAATTATTTCCTGGCCCGGCCAGATTCCCCAGGGCCAGCGGGACGACTCCATGGTCAATCTTGTGGATATTGTGCCCACTCTCTTTCACTTGCAGGGAATGGAAATACCCCGCTCGTTCCAGGGTGATCCCCTGCCTACTGCCACCAACACGCCGCCCCGAGACGCAGCCTTCTCGGAGTATGGCTCAGGTGGGCCGCTCTTCCATCTGGCCGATCTGGCCGAACTGCCCGAACCCCACGGACGGCGCACGTTGATCCAAACCCTGCGCTGGCGCGAAGCCGAAGGGCGGCGCAAAATGGTGCGCACCCGTGACTGGAAATATGTCCACGATTCCATGGGGTATTTGGACGAATTGTACGATCTGGTGGCTGATCCCTGGGAGCTGCGCAATGTGGCGGCTGATCCGGCCAACGCCCACGTGCTGGCAGATCTCCGTTTACGCCTGGCCGATTGGAGTATTAACACGGAAGATAGCCCACCCGTGCCTTTGCCAGAGGAACGCTATTACCATCTGGTGTGACGAAATCGGCGTTGTAGTACAGCAGACCCGTGCCGTCCTGCTTCTGGCTGATGAAGGCGATGTCTTGAGTTTATCGAAGGGTGCGGTCGGACGTACACCGGGGGCTGAAGCCACCCGGCTATGGAGCCACGCCCGCTCAAAGCGGGCTAGGCATTTCGACCATCTGGCCTGCATCCGGGTCGGGTATGAGTGTATCCGGCGAGAGGAACGTCCCCAGAGACGGGTCGTAATAGCGGGCGTTGTAGTACATCAACCCGGTTCCGTCGCTCTTCTGGCCGGTGAAGGCCGGGTGCTCTTTATCAGCAATTCTGTTACTCAGGCTATTCTGGCTTCTTTGGAATCACGTATCTCATCCGTATTGGAACGGCCCACGCGGACAAAATACCACCAAATATTGAGCAGCCAATTAAGGCAACAGCACTAATTGGCTGCCTTTCTACAACATGTATAAAGCCATATGCTCCCAATCCAAAGATCAGACAACCGACCCCAAACAGACTCAATCTCCACTGCCAACTACTTGGGTAATTGGCGCGAGCAAATCGCAACTGCAAGTTCGTTCCTACGTATAAGAAAAGAATTACCAAAGCCCAAATCAGAACACCAATCATAGAGTCCTCATTATCAGTGTATTCTTGGCGAAATGTATTCATCATATCCCCATTGGCCAGCGCTGATGACGGGGCTAACCAATGGGCGCACGCCCGTTCCTGCAATTGTTGTTAGTCCTGTAACGACAAGATCCACAACATCTGCAGTAGCCCATGAGTTCTTCGCTGCCTTTATTCCTGCGCGCAACGTGGAAATACCGCCACTGAGAGCACCTACGAATGTGGCAGCACCAGTGCATGGGGGAGCAAAGACGCTGCAAACCGCCGCTGTAGTAGCCGCGCCCGTGGAAACAGCATTCAATGCGCGCCCTGGACAGTCAGTATGCCGGCAATCTGGATGCATCTGATTGTAATTTTGCATCAACAGACCGCGGGCTGGAAGTTGATAGAACGATTCATCGGAGGCATTTCCACCGGGGCGCATAAATGCTAATGAGCTGAAACCTGCTTCGCTGACTGAACTGCCGAGCGAGAAGGTACCGCCAGCTTTTCCATCCCCATAGATTGTAATCGTTCCATTGTGAATGACAATTTGTCCACCCTCAATGGCAAACTGACCGCTAGACTGAATGTAGCCACTGTAAATTGATGCTGCAAACGCTTCGACATCATCACCATTTTGCGCTTTCATCAGTACTTCCAGCCATCCCCACATACCGGCGTGTGACCCACCATTCTGATAATGTGCCTCCACGCAAGCCCAATCTGCACAGCCGTAGTGCTGCACAATCTCATCATCTGTATAATGCCCACTAGGATCACTGAACCTAAGCGGATTATTCCTGACATAGGCGAAGCGGTTGTAGTCGATGACCGCGCCCGGGTCGGGTATCAGTGTGTCCGGGGAGAGGAAGAGGCCTAGCGCGCTGTCATAATAGCGAGCATTGTAATACATCAACCCGGTTCCGTCGCTCTTCTGGCCGGTGAATGCGATGTCCTGAGTTTATCGAAGGGTGC